>CAJUMT010000238.1 GCA_910587495.1 uncultured Lachnospiraceae bacterium
TTCACAAGCCCGGCTCCCCGCAGGATGCCGTCGGCTACCAGCTTTACAGATACAATAAAGTAAAAGGGCGCTACTATGTAGAGGAAACGCACACCGGAGGTGAGCGCCAGTTCTGAAGGTTCGTTGATGAAAAAATTCACCAGAAGATGAGCGGCGGCAAGATACAGGATTACGATTGGTATACAGAGCATCCATACCATCTTGACTCCGGCTTTAAAGCCCTCCTTTACTCTTTCACGAATACCGGCTCCGATATTCTGGGCTGTAAAATTGGACATTCCGTTGGCGAGGGTGGTAAAGGATGTGATGACCAGGTTATTTAGTTTAATGGCGGCAGAGTATCCGGCGGTGACGCCTACGCCGCAGTCATTGATGGCGCCTTGCAGGATGATATTTCCCACAGAGATAAAGCTCTGCTGTAAGATGCTGGGGACTGCGATCAGGGCAATTCTTTTGAAAGCTTTTACAGAGTATAGAGTTATTTTTCCGTCTGACGGAATACCTGCGAGTCTTTTTAAGACGACTATAAGAGCCAGGATACAACTGATTCCCTGACATAAAAACGTAGCCCAGGCGACGCCTGCGACACCCATATCAAATGCGGCTACAAACAGGATGTCCACCAGGATATTGGAAGTGGATGAGATTGCCAGGAAGATAAAAGGGGTTTTGGAGTCTCCCAGCGCCGAGAAAATACCGGTGGATATATTATAAAAGAATAAAAACGGAAGTCCCCAGATATAAATATTCAGATACAGTCTGGAATCTGCGAAAATTTCGTTCTGGGTGTGGATCAGATGCAAAAGCCAGTCGCAGCCCAGGAGGCCGAACAGCATCAGCACGCCGCATAAAACAGCGCTGGAAATCATAGTTGTATATACGGAAGTTTTCATGTCTGCATACTTTTTTGCGCCGAATAACTGAGATACGACCACAGAACATCCGATGTTGCATCCGAAAGCGAAGGCGATGAAAATCAGGGTAATTTCATAACTGTTGCCGACTGCGGCTAGGGCGTTTTCACCGATAAACTTACCGGCTACCAGGCTGTCGGCGATATTGTAAAGCTGCTGGAAGATGATGCTTCCAAAAAGGGGAAGACAGAATTGCCATAATACGGTTTGCGGAGAACCTACAGTCAGGTCTTTATTCATAATATGCTCCTTTGTACAGTGCAGAGAGATCTGCACAGGTTGATTTTTAGTTCCGAATGTATTATACTCTTTCAAAAAAATTATGCAAGAATCAAAAATTTAAAATTCTAACGGGGGAAATTTATGCCAGTTTATCGATTAAAAGAAGGCGAGGTGAGCTTTCCGAATCCTCGTCTGGCCGAAAAAGACGGCCTTCTGGCAGTGGGAGGGGATTTAAGCGTGGAGCGCCTGCTGCTGGCGTACTGCAACGGAATCTTTCCCTGGTATAATCCGGGGGAAGAAATCCTGTGGTGGTGCCCGAAAAAAAGATTTCTTATATTTCCGGGAGAGATACATATCTCCCACTCTATGAAAAAACATATTAAAAAACACAAGGATGAGATTCGCTTAAATCGGGATTTCCAGGACACCATGCATAGATGCCGGGTGAAAAGGGAGGAAGACGGCACCTGGATCGGAGATGATATGGAACGGGCTTATCTGACGCTTCATAAAGAAGGATATGCGGCCAGCGTGGAAGCTTTTGAGGACGGAGAGCTGGCAGGCGGGCTTTACGGCGTGGCTATAGGAAGATGCTTTTTTGGCGAAAGCATGTTTTCCGACAAGGAGAACGGCTCAAAAATAGCCCTGGTGGGTTTGGCAGGGCTGCTTAAAAAACAGGGATTTTTCTTTATTGACTGTCAGTTTTATACGCCGCATCTGGAAAGCATGGGTGGTAGATATATAGATTGGGAAGAATATACAAGGCTTTTGAAAGAGGGAACATCATAGTGAAGAAAGCGGAGCGTATATATATTGCTATTGACCTGAAATCTTTCTATGCTTCAGTGGAATGCTGTGAGCGGGGTCTGGACCCTTTGACCACTCATCTGGTGGTGGCGGACGAAAGCCGTACGGAGAAGACCATTTGCCTTGCAGTTTCGCCTTCTTTAAAATCCTATGGTATTCCCGGAAGACCGCGTTTGTTTGAAGTGGTGCAGAAAGTCAGGGAAATCAACGCCTGCCGTTTAAAAGAAACGCCGGAAGGTGGATTTGCAGGTTCATCTGTACATGATCCGGAACTTAAAGCCAATCCTTCCTTGGCTCTTTCCTATATAACGGCGCCTCCGCGCATGGCGTACTATATGGAGTACAGCACAAAGATCTACCATATCTATCTAAAATATGTAGCGCCGGAGGATATTCATGTATATTCCATAGACGAGGTGTTTATGGATGCGACGGGATATCTTGAAACTTATCGGCTTTCGGTTCATGACCTGGCAAGGAGGATTATCCAGGATGTGCTGGACGCCACGGGTATCACAGCCACAGCCGGGATCGGAACGAACTTGTATCTTTGTAAGATTGCTCTGGATATAGAATCCAAACATATCACGCCGGATGAAAACGGGGTGCGGATCGCTTATCTGGATGAGCAATCTTACCGGCGCAGTCTGTGGACCCATCGTCCGCTGACTGATTTCTGGCGGGTGGGAAAGGGTTACGCCAGGAAGTTAGAGGAAAACGGATTGTATACCATGGGCGATATAGCCAGATGCTCGCTTGGGAAGAAAGAGGATTTTTATAATGAAGACCTGCTTTATGACCTGTTCGGAGTGAACGCGGAGCTTTTGATTGACCATGCCTGGGGATGGGAACCTTGTACTATGGCGGATATTAAGGCATACCGACCGGAGTCCAAAAGCCTGGGGTCGGGGCAGGTGCTTCCATGCCCTTATTCTTTTGAAAAAGCAAGGCTGGTGGTCAAAGAGATGGCAGACTTTCTGTCGTTGGAACTGGTAGACAAGGGGGTTATGACGGATCAGATCGTGCTTACCGTGGGTTATGACAGGGAAAATCTGGCAGATCCCAAGATTTGTAAAAATTATAAAGGGGAAGTTATCAGGGACCGTTATGGCCGTCTGGTGCCCAAACACGCCCATGGGACGATTCATCTAAAGGAACAGACTTCCTCCACAAAACAAATTGTAGACGCGGCGCTTACTTTATATGACCGCATCGTGGATCAGAACCTTCTGGTGCGCAGACTGAATGTAACGGCGGACCATGTAACGGAAGAAAAGAATAGGGCGCAGGAAGAAATCTATGAACAGTTGGATCTGTTCACAGACTACGCTGCTTTGGAGCGAAAAAGACAGGAAGAAAAAAAGGCTTTGGAACGTGAAAAAAAGATCCAGCGCGCCATGCTGGATATAAAGAAAAAGTATGGAAAAAATGCCATAGTCAAAGGAATGAATCTGGAAGAAGGAGCTACCGGTATGAATCGTAACAGGCAGATCGGAGGACATAAAGCATAAAATGAACAGACTATATGACCAGGAAGATTCTCATCGCTACGATGATATCATAGACCTGCCGCATCATGTGTCAAAGATCCATGCGCCTATGCCTGTTTCAGACCGGGCAGCGCAGTTCTCGCCTTTTGCAGCTTTGAACGGGTATAAAGAGGCGATCAAAGAAGCGGAGCGGCTGGCTGACCCGGAACTTTTTTAGTTCTGCTATTCCATATTGTTATGAAAAAATATCCCCCCACCCGGCTTGTGGAGCGCAAAAGAATCCGTTAAAATAATAACAAGTTCAAAACATAACACACTATGGAAAAGGGGATAAGGTATATGAAAAAAAATAAGATTTGTATACTGTTGACAGCAGCCATCGCATCTGTAACGATATTTGGATGCGGCAGCGCCGCCGCTTCGGAGACGGGAGATACAAAACAACAGGAACAGACCTCAGATACAGCAGAACAGACAGGAACAAAAGACACGGTGGTTGTAGCCATGGGACCCACTTCGGAGCCGGAATCCGGTTTTGATCCGGCTTACGGATGGGGCGCCGGAGAACATGTACACGAACCTTTGATTCAAAGTACCCTTACAGTGACGACGCCGGATCTTTCCATTGATTATGACCTGGCGACGGATATGCAGGTCAGCGACGACGGCATGACCTGGACCGTCACGATCCGGGACGACGTAAAGTTTACCGACGGAGAACCTCTGACCGCCGAAGACGTGGCGTTTACCTATAATACAGTAAAAGAAAGCAGCTCTGTCAACGATTTTACCATGTTAAAAGAGGCGTCGGCTTTGGACGGTACGACCGTGGAATTTCAGATGGAAAAGCCCTATTCTATCTGGCCCTATACAATGGCGATTGTGGGCATTGTGCCAGAACATGCTTACGGACCGGATTATGGAGAACATCCGGTGGGTTCCGGTCGTTATATCATGAAACAGTGGGATAAAGGGCAGCAGATTATTTTTGAAGCGAATCCGGATTATTACGGCGAGGCTCCGAAGATGAAGCAGGTAACAGTAGTATTTATGGATGAAGATGCGGCTTTTGCGGCGGCACTGGCAGGACAGGTGGATCTTTCCTATACGGCGGCGTCTTATGCGGATCAGACCGTGGAAGGTTATCAGCTTTTATCTTATAAGACAGTAGACAACAGAGGTTTTAACCTTCCGGCAGTTCCATCTTCCACAGACGCGGATGGCAATCCGGTGGGGAACGACCTGACAAGCGACGTGCGGGTCAGAAGAGCGATCAATATCGGTATTAACAGAGAAGAGATGATACAAAACGTCTTAAACGGCCATGGCACAGCGGCTTACAGTATTTGTGACGGAATGCCCTGGTACAATGATGAGGCGCAGGTATCCTATGATCCTGACGAGGCCGCGGCG
>CAJUMT010000239.1 GCA_910587495.1 uncultured Lachnospiraceae bacterium
TTATCTGGCTACCAAATTTCCGGGATATGATCTTTCTAATATGGATAAGGTGGAGGAAATTTTCGAAAAGCAGCTGGAAAAATGCCAGGTGGAATATTTTGATTTTTATCTGTTCCACAATGTATGCGAGATGAATATTGACGCTTACCTGGATGAGAAATACGGAATTTATGATTATCTGATGCGTCAGAAGAAAAACGGAAGAATCCGCCATCTGGGTTTTTCCGCCCACGGGAACTATGATGTGATGAAGCGCTTCCTGGAAGCATATGGAAAACAGATGGAGTTTTGCCAGATTCAGTTAAATTATCTGGACTGGACGTTCCAGGACGCGAAGAAAAAGGTGGAGCTTTTAAATGAGTGGAATATTCCGGTATGGGTTATGGAGCCTTTACGGGGCGGCAGGCTCGCGAAACTATCGGATCAGGCAGAGGCCAGATTAAAGGCGCTTCGACCTGAAGAGGGGATTCCGGTCTGGGCGTTCAGGTTTTTACAGTCTGTAAAAGGAGTGACCATGGTACTCTCAGGTATGTCGAATTTTCAGCAGCTTAAGGAGAACATTGAAACCTTTGCCGCAGACCGGCCTTTAAATAACCAGGAGATGGAGACGCTTCTTGATGTTGCAGACGGTATGCTCAGCGGAATACTGCCCTGTACGTCTTGCCGGTATTGTGTAAGCCACTGTCCGCAGGAATTGGATATTCCGTCCCTTTTAGAGCTTTATAACGAACACAGCTTTACCGGCGGAGGATTTATTGCTCCCATGGTGTTAAGTTCTATGCCGGAGGATAAGCATCCGACTTCCTGTGTAGGCTGCAGAAGCTGTGAAGAAGTCTGTCCGCAGCAGATTAAAATATCGGAGGCCATGGCTGATTTTGCCAAAAGGCTGAAAGGATAGGGTGTTTGTAGATTATATAATGAGCTGCCATGCCAGGCGGGAATATTCCTGCCTGACATGGCGTTTTTTTACTTTCGGGAAGTATGCGTAAAAATTCCGTTATAAAAGTTAAAAATGGTTGTTTTCTTTATAAAAAAAGTGTAAACTAAATATCTGATGAAAAGGAGGAAAGGGATATGTTTCTTGCGTTTCTGTTGCTCTGGATTATATTTAACGGCAGGATTACGCCGGAAGTCTTATTGACAGGGCTTGCTTTAAGCGCTGCCTTATTTGCGTTCTGCTGTAAATTCATGGGTTACAGTATAAAAAAAGATACGCGGATTATCAGGCTTCTGCCCATGGCCTTTCAGTACATAGTGATACTGATTGTAGAGATTCTCAAAGCCAACCGGCAGGTGCTTCACTTTATTGTTTCGCCCCAGTATCAGGTGGAACCCCAGATCGTCCATTTTACGTCAGGTTTGAAAAGTGAGTTTGCCAGGGTGGTTCTGGCCAATTCCATTACGCTGACGCCGGGTACGATCACCGTTTCTTTGGAGGGCAGTGAATTTTATGTGCATTGTCTGGACAAGGATTTCGCGGAGGGGATGGAGGATTCTGTCTTCGTAAAGCTTTTAGAAGAGATGGAGGCGGTGAAATAATATGTACGAAAGTGTTTACCACGGTTTTTTGCTTTTATGCATGATTGTGATCGGCGCGCTGATTATTTTGTGTCTGATTCGGGCGATCTTAGGGCCGAGACTTTCTGACCGGGTTGTGGCTATCAATATGATCGGAACGATGACCATCGTGGAGATCGCGATTTTGGCGCTTTATATGCGGGAAACATATCTGTTTGATGTATGTCTGATCTATGCCATGATCAGTTTTCTGGCGGTGGTTGTACTGACGAAGATTTACAGTGGCGCTTACCAGGAGCGTAAGATCAAAGGGGCGGCTTTTTTTGAATATGAGGAAGAAAAGGAGGATGAGGAAGAATGATGGAATGGGCGCAGCTGATCGTTGGAGGCGGTTTTATCGTGACCGGGCTTCTGACTTTGTGCGTGGCGGTATTCGGCGTTTTTCGATTTCATTATGTGTTGAATCGGATGCATTCTGCCGCCATGGGAGATTCTTTGGGAATTCTGTTTATTATTTTTGGGCTTATGATTCTTAGCGGAATCAATCTGGGAACATGTAAGCTTGCGTTAATCATCGTCTTTTTCTGGCTGGCAGGACCGGTATCGTCCCACATGATCGGCAATCTGGAGATTATGATTAATGAAAATCTGAAAGAAGAATGTGAGGTGCCGGAAGATGGAGATATTTAAGGTAATCCTTCTGGTATTTCTGATCGTATGTGCGGTTTCGGTCAGTTTTATCAGAAGTCCGCTGATTTCGGTGATTGTATTTATGTCTTACAGCCTGGTTATGTCGGTGATTTGGTTTCTTTTGGAGTCCCCGGATCTGGCGATCACAGAAGCGGCTGTGGGAGCAGGCGTGAGCAGCATCCTGTTCTTTGTTACTTTGCGTAAGATCAGGGCGCTGGCAGAAGGGAGCAGTCATGAGCAAGATAAGGGATGATTATGAAAGCAGCCTGTGGAACCGGCTGACCAGGTGGGTGAACGGGGAAACGGATCCTTTTGAGGGCAAGATGGAAATGCGTCCCTTAAGAGAGGCGGAGTTTCGTGGAAAGTCAGTGTTCAATCCGGACAGTTTAGATGAAGAAAAGGTGATGCAGTATCTGGACGACCTGAATAAGAATAAAGAGATGCGGGCCTTTAGGATTCTCTATGCTTTGGGATCTGTGGCTTTATGCTTTCTTTTGATTGCGGTGCTTCTTCTGACTGTTTCATACCTTCCGAGGCTGGGCGATCCGAATGGCCCTAATAATAATGAAGTGTCCGAAAGATATGTGGAACACGGTATGGAAGAGTTTGGCGCCGTCAATATGGTTACCAATATGATTCTTTGCTACAGAGGGTTTGATACTTTTGGAGAGACATGCGTGCTTTTTATCGCTGCTACTTGTGTGATCGTATTGCTGCGCAAAAATGAAGAAGAGATTGAGAATTTAAAAGAGACTGACTGGAAGTATGAGCCGAAACCGGACGCGATTTTACAGATGGTTACCCGTATCCTTGTGCCGGTTATTTTCCTGTTCGGATTTTATATTATCCTGAATGGTCATCTGTCGCCGGGCGGAGGATTTTCAGGCGGTGCTACCATAGGAGCCGGATTAATCCTGTATGTGACCACGTTCGGATTTCATAAGATGCAGCGATTTTTTGATGAGAAGACTTATGACAGGGTTAAAGTGGGGGCGCTGTCTTTATACAGCGTTACCATGATCTATTATTTCTATACAGGCGCCAATATGATCAAAAGCGTAATCCCTTCCGGGACGCCGGGCAACATACTAAGCGGCGGCATGATTCTTCCTATCAATATTTTTGTAGGTCTGGAAGTGGCGTGTACGATGTATTGTTTCTTTGCACTGTTCAGAAGAGGAGGTATGTAAATATGGGACCGAATCTTTGGATGAATATAGAGGAGATCGCGGCGGTGATCCTGTTTGGCGTAGGTTTTACCACCCTTCTTCTCCATAAAAATATGATCAAGAAGATCATAGGGCTTAATATTATGGATACGGCGGTCTATCTGTTTCTGGCGGCTATGGGATATGTGGACGGACGCATCGCACCCATCGTGGAAAATGGGGTCACAGATGTGGAAGCATATATCAATCCTATCCCCAGCGGCCTGGTACTGACCGGCATTGTCGTGTCTGTCAGCGTTACGGCGCTTATGCTGTCTTTGACTGTATGCCTGTTCCGCAAATATCATTCATTGGATCTGGATGAAATCCTGATCAGGATGCAGAAGGAGGAGCTTAGATGAATTTCGTTCAGAATTTTCCGTGCTTTTCCATCGTCCTTTGTATGGCGGCGGGTATTATTTCTACACCGATGAAAGGAAAGACAGCCAAATATATGACGCTTACGGTCGTATCTTTGGTAGCGGCCATGTCCATTGCCACGCTGTCCTATGTAGTTGCTACAGGAGAAAGCTTTGTATATGTTATGGGCCGGTATCCGGCGCCCTGGGGCAATGAGATCCGGGCAGGTGTATTGGAGACGCTTCTGGCGACAGTATTTGCCTTGGTCATGTTGTTCTCTCTGTTAGGAGGGATGGAGCATTTATTCCGGGTCGTAGATCAGGGGAAGCTTAATCTGTATTTTATTCTGGTGGATCTTTTGTTAAGTTCTCTGCTGGCGATCATTTACACCAACGACCTGTTTACGGGATATGTATTTGTGGAGATCAATACTATTGCGGCCTGCGGCCTGATTATGATCCGGGGCAGCGGACGTTCCTTGCTGGCGGCGACCCGGTATATGGTCATGAGCCTGATCGGTTCGGGTCTTTTCCTTATAAGCCTTGCCATGCTGTATGACATTACGGGGCATCTTTTGATGGAAAATGTGCATGCTGCGATTCTTCAATTGATGGATACAGGCGAATACCTGATCCCGCTGCTGGTGATTATCAGTCTGTCTACGGTGGGACTTGCTATTAAGAGCGGATTGTATCCGTTCCACTCCTGGATGCCGGATGCTTACGGTTATGCGCCCGCATCCAGCAGCGCGATTTTATCCAGCCTGGTGTCCAAAAGCTATATCATTCTGCTGGTCAAGATCTTTTACCGCGTGATTGGATTTGATATTATAGTTAAAAGTAAGATTGTCAATATATTATTTGTGTTCGGGCTGATCGGTATGATCATGGGTTCGGTGAGCGCGATCATGGCAAAAGACATTTACAGGATGATCGCGTATTCTTCCATAGCCCAGATTGGCTATGTTTACATGGGGATAGGGCTTGCTACCAGAGAAGGTATGACGGCGGCTGTCTTCCATATACTGACCCATGCGGTTACAAAGTCTTTACTGTTTATCT
>CAJUMT010000240.1 GCA_910587495.1 uncultured Lachnospiraceae bacterium
TGAATCCCTTACTGGATGAAGGTAAAATTGTAATGACAATACCGGATAAGCCGCGAAGCAAGAATCAAAAATTTTACTCTGTTTAACTTTCGCTAACTTTCATAGTCATAAAGTTTGGCATCAATTTTGCTTGGAACACTCAAGATATTTATTTTTATACGCCAAAGCCTGTTCTGGTTTCTGCCAGCGGGTATATAAGTTATTTAGGTATAAATAGACAGTTTTAGCGTAATCGTTATCGGCTCCCATGACTTCCGAAATAATATTTTCCGCAGATAAAAGATGAAGCTCGGCTTCTTTAGCATTGCTCTCGGAAAGCGCAATCGCGCCATACATCATCTGGCAGATTCCATTATCTAAAGTTTGCGTTCCTTCATGTTCCAAAACAAGATTCTCATAGGTGGAAAGAACCTGTATTGCCATATCTGTATTCTTGGAGAGAATCAACATATTGGTAAGGTTCAGCAACTGTTGCAGCATATCATGTGATTCTGTCAGCCCGAGGTGTGTATATTCCTGACGGATGGTTATAGCAGTATGGAGCATTTCGGGCGTATTTTGTTCTCTTCACTTCCGATATTTTCTCCCAGATCAGCAAAAAATACTTCGCCTCTTTTGACAGTCCAGCTTCGCTGATGCCTTTTCCCAATACAATAATATAGCTTTTTAGAATCCCATGTATTGATCCGTTGTGCTTTTCCTAATAGTTGTCTTTCTTCGTTTGCCAAATTACACCTCCTTTTTTACGTATTATAGCATAGAAAGAGGACCCTGTCACTTCCTGAAATAATTTGTCTTTTTATATGAAAATTTATCAAATGCTTTTGGAGTTTGACAGAATTTATGATAAACTATCTTTGGAAGAGCAAAGAAAGTGCTGCATGCTTTGACTTTACATGATTCTATGGATATGGTAAATGTAGAGTCAGATCCATTTTTAGATTTATTTAGGCAGGGCGATCTTGATGCATTATACCTTAAACAGTTCAAAAATAGACGTTAAATTTCAAGATGAAACGGTTTGGTTCACGCAAAACCATAAAACAAGAAAAAGGAAAGCGAAGTACCTATGAATCTCAAACAAAATATGATTATCATAAAAGGAGAAATTAAGACAGCGGAGATAGAATCCTGTCGGCAGAACCCCGCCACACAAAAAATAGAAGTAGTATTCGATAAAGGCAACGGGAAAAAGTACCAATATTCCTGTGACAGCGTGGAATGGCTGAAAGATCCAAAGGTTTTGAATCCGGACATGTGCAGGATCCGCAAAGCAGGGCGTGATATTTTTGATATAAAGGAAATTTATGCATTTGAAGGCAGAACAGATACTTATCTGCACATCTGTTTTAAGGATGACCGATGGAAAGATTATCCAAGAAGTGAGCTGACAATTGTTGAGTCATGTTTGGATAAAGGACAGGCGGGAAACGTATTTGCATACATAAAGCAGACAGCAGGATATATTCCATTTTTGATTATTTATATAAGCAATATACGCAGGAAAGGAAAGCATATCTTAAGCAGCATAAAAGAATTTCAGAATATGATTCGGAAAACTTGATGTTTGCTTTATTTGGAAGAGATTCTTTCTGAGGGAAAATATGCCTGCCTGGACGTTGTGTGTCATTTCCCATTGAGTATGTTGATTAAAAACACAGAACTGTATGAAATTCCATTATTGCGGTTTTGGACAAATGGAAGCGAAGAAAGAAAACAGATCGTGGAAATTTTGGACAGATTAATTGGATGAATATTATAGCATATCACTGATCATTAATGTATGACAACACATGAAGATATAGTATAAAACAATCTGACGGATTATTCATCAGATTGTTTTATACTATATCTTTTTTAGGTTGAAGAATTTTCAGGTGAATAAGAATGGGTAAAGTTACAGATAATAGTGGGATGAAATTCATCCGGCTTTTTTGCACCTTTCTTAAAAATGTCAAATTTACATAGATATGTTTTACATGCTAGCATAAAAACAGATTAAGAGGAGTCAACAACACTATGAATGGAGCAGGGAGGTTAATCAATGAAAAGAAAAATGATGATCAAAAAAGCAGTCGCTTTGGTGCTGACATTTTCCATGGCATTTTCAATTGCAGCATGTGGTGACAGCGGCCGGGCGGAAGAAGCGAAGGAGCAGGAAACCGGGCAGCAGGCAACAGAGGAGAAAGAAGCTGAGCAGGGAACGGGGCAGGAAACTGCTGAAGCGGGATCAGAGAAGACAAAAATAAGTTTTTGGGCACCGTTTAGCGGCGGTGATGGCGATATTATGACGGAGCTGGTGGATGAATTTAATGCACAGAGTTCTACGACAGAAGTTGAATTTATGATTATTAAGTCGGAGGAATATTATACGAAATTATTAGCTGCCATGACGACAGATACGGCGCCCACTGTAGCCGTCAATCATATTACGCGTATCAAAGAATATGTAAATGATGGTCTGATCGAGCCGTTGGACGACCTGGCGAGTGCAGCTGGCGTTGATTTTGGCGAGTTTACAGAACGTTTGCAGGCATCGGCAGAGATTGACGGTAAATATTACTGTATGCCGATGGATACCCATCTTCTGTTAATGCATTTTAATACAGATGAATTTGAAAGAATGGGGTTGCTCGAAGAGGATGGAACAGTGAAAGTACCGAGAGGGGAAGAAGCTTTCTTTGAGTATTTCCACAATGTCAAGTCACAGCTTGGGAATGGGCAGATTCCGATTTCCGGAACATCCATGAATGGATTGCCGATGTATTTGTGGTATACATTGCTTACCCAGTATGGTGGAGATATTTGTGATGAGACAGGAAGTACGGCAACCCTTAATTCGGAGGAAAATATAAAAGCGCTTAGTGTGATTATGAGAATGGTTGATGAAGAAATCTGGCCTAAAAACCAGAAAAACGGCGGGGAGCTGTTTACCGGTAAAATCGCTCCCGCGACAATTAACGGTGTATGGGCTGTTCCCATGTTTGAAGGAACAGAAGGTTTGAATTTTGTATCCATGCCTTTCCCGCAGTTTACCGATAAGGATTCTGTTTATGCAGATTCGCATACGCTGGTAATCCCTAAGAATAAAAACACGACAGAAGAAGAAAAAGTTGCTGCTATGGAATTCATGAAATGGCTTACGGATAATACTGCAAAATGGGCAAGAGCAGGTCATATCCCCAGCAAGCAATCTGTGATTGATTCAGAAGAGTTCAGAAATTTACCATACAGAAGTGTTTATGCAGACTCTGCTCAGTATGCTAAGATTTTCCCTCAGGTATGCGGAATTGCAGGTCTGACTGAACTGACATACAGGGAGCTGGCGGCCATGATTGCGGGAAGCCAGGACGTTGAAACAACGGCTGAAAATATGCAAAACGGATTCCAGGAAATTCTGGATTCTTATAAATAATCAATAAGCAAAAGGATGAAGGGTGGCAGGCTTCGTGTACTGCCACCTAAGTAATCAATAAAGGAGAAGAGAAGGTTGAATAGGGTAAACATGGATACGAGAAAAAAGATACTGAAAGAAAATATAATTGCATGGTGCTTTTTGCTTCCCTTCTTATTTTTCTTCATGGGATTTTTACTATATCCGATTATTAAGGGAGTTGAACTGAGTCTTTTCGATGCCATACTCGGTGGAAAAAACGAATTTATTGGTTTGGCAAATTATAAGGATTTGTTTCAGGACAAGGCATTTTGGGAAGCACTGTTCAACACTTTATTTTTTGTAGTTATTTCCACGCCTGCCATTGTGTTAATTGGGTTTGCATTTGCATTGCTGATTAATTCTACTTTGAAAGGAAGAACGTTTATCAGGATCTGTTTTTTTTCACCGTATGTTTTATCTATGTCTGTGGTAACGGGATTGTGGATTTTTATCTTTCAGCCATATACGGGTCTTATTACACAGCTGACGATGAAGCTGGGAGTGGGCGAGATGTATTGGTTGAATACAAAGTGGTTAGTATGGATTGCGATATTAATTACAACAGTATGGTGGACAGTGGGCTTTGATATGATTCTATTTTTGGCCGGTTTACAGGATATTCCTGATGAGATTTATGAGGCGGCTAAAATTGATGGGGCAGGCTCCGGACAAAGTTTATTCAGGATAACGATTCCCATGTTAAAATCAACAATATCTTTAGTGATACTGTTGCAGACGATTGCCTCCTTTAAACTGTTTGGTCAGACTTATCTGATGGCCGGCGGCGGGCCGGGAACTCATACAAGGACGATTGTTCACTACATATATGAGACTGGATTCACCAACAGAAAAATGGGGTATGCTGCGACAATGTCCTTTGCATTTTTTATAGTTGTGTTTATCATCACGATGCTGCAAAATAAGGTATTTGCAGATAAAGACAACTAAAAGGAGCGGCGAGATGGATAAAATAAAAAAAATGAACCCCGGTAGATGGATTGCTTACATATTGGCTTATGCGGCTGCGCTCTTATGGCTTTTCCCGGTAGTCTGGATGATCATATCATCTTTTAAGTCATACGGAACTCCGGTCAGTATATTGCCGGAGCTGTTCAAGGGAGAATTTACCTTTATCGTCTGTGCCGTCAAGACAAAAAAAGTGTGAATTTGAAATTTAATAATTTCCGCTCTGAATATCCCTCAAAATCATGCGTTTCAGCTTATCCTGCAAGGTTTCTTTGCTCGTTTCGCTAAAGTGGCACGTCACAAGATAGGTCGTTTTGCCTATGGTCTTTACAAAGTGCGGGCGGCGTTCCTGCGTCTGTTGGTTCTCATTGTTTTCTGACATATACATAAATCTCCTTTACATGAAAAGAGGGCATACAGAGTAATCTCCATAC
>CAJUMT010000241.1 GCA_910587495.1 uncultured Lachnospiraceae bacterium
GCCGGCAATACCAAAGACAAGATTTGCTTTTTCATCGCCGAAAGGTACGCCTTCCGGATACTGGAACAAAACGATACCGGTCTTTTTGACGGTTCCTTTTGCCTGTGTAGTACCGTGAGGAATTGCGATTCCCATACCCATATAAGTAGTGACCAGTTTCTCACGCTCCTGCATGGCGTCTACATAAGAAGCGTCTACATAGCCTAATTTACACATCAGTTCTCCGGCAGCCTGGATCGCTTCTTCTTTGGTGCCGGGCGTCTGGTTTAACTTGATACCGTCCGCGATCATGACTTTTTTATTCGGTACGGAAGTCGGGACGACCGGATCGGTATTTTCGCCGGTCGGCGCTGCTGCGGGCTGATCGCCGGTGGTCAGCTGGACATAAAGAGCATCTAATGCAGGGTCGGCCAGGAAGTTGCCGATGGTGACCATCTGTGCCTGGGGTGCGGATTTCTTCGCACGATCCACGAGAGTAGTCTGCACGACTGCGATATCACAATCGGATGGAATATTATCTACAGATGTATTGATGACTGTCAGATCCGGGCGGGCTGCTTTTACACGGTTGCGGAATTTGGTTGCGCCCATGGCGGAAGAACCCATTCCGGCGTCGCATGCGAATACGACTTTCTTTACTTTAGCAGCATCTTTTACTTCTGTAGAAGCAGGAGTGGTAAGCCCTTTGGATTCTGCTTTCATGGAGGCGGTCTGTGCTTGCGCGTCTTCCAAGCTCTTAACGCCTGCCATTTTGATGATCGGGCTTGCGATTACGAAAGAGACTCCTGCGGCGATCACCACGCCCAGGAAGGTCAGGAGCATCTGTGGCCTCGGACTCATGGACATGAACGCAATGATGGAACCAGGTGAAGAAGCGCCTACCAGGCCGCATCCGGTAATACTGTAGAATAAGATCGCGCAGATATTTCCGGCAATCGGGGCGACGATGACCAAGGGGTTCATCAGCACATACGGGAAATAGATTTCATGGATGCCGCCGAAGAAATGGATGATGATCGCGCCGGGAGCGGAATCTTTTGTCATCTTATCTTTGGAGAACAGCCAGTAAGCGATCAGGACGCCGAGTCCGGGACCTGGGTTTGCTTCCAGCATGTACATGATAGATTTGCCGGTTTCCAGTGCCTGTGTGGTGCCGATAGGCGTGAATATACCGTGGTTGATGGCATTATTCAGGAACAGTACTTTTGCAGGCTCTATGAAAATAGCCACGAGGGGAAGCAGACTCATGCTCATCAAAAGTTCCACGCCTGCGGTCAGGATGGACAGGATGATGCCCATGATCGGACCGATAATATAGTATCCGAGGATCGCCATGATCATACCAAAGATACCGACAGAGAAGTTATTGATCAGCATCTCAAAGCCGGCAGGCATGTGCCCCTCCATGGCCTGGTCAAATTTCTTGATGATCCATCCGGCCAGAGGTCCGATGGCCATAGCAGCCATGAGCATGGTGTTCTCCGAACCTGCGATACATCCCATGATTGCAATAGCGCCCATAACGCGTCCGCGGTCGCCGCCCACCATACGACCGCCCTGAGCGGCGATGAGGATCGGGAGTAGGTAAGTAAGGATGTAAGGATGTATGGAGGCCAGGCCTTCGTTGGGGATCCATCCATCCGGGATAAAGAGTGCGGTAATAAATCCCCATGCGATGAACGCGCCGATGTTGGGCATGACCATGCCGGAGAGAAATTTACCAAATTTCTGTGCAAAACTTTTCATAGTGTTCCATCTCCTTTTTTCTTTATGATTTGGTTTTGGTAATATTTTATCAGGGCTTTCTTTGCAAGTGTGCGTCCCTCATCCGCATCTCCTTTTTGAAGCGCCTGTAAAAATCTTTTATCTTCCACCAACAGCATGCTGATCCTGCTGATGACTTCCACACATTCATCCTGGCCCGATTGAGGCGCCAGAAGAAGCATGGCTCCATGTATCCTATCGTCTCCGGAAGTAAGCGGTGTATCCAGCCTGAGATATCCGACCCGGCAATGCAATACAGCAGCGGTACGGCAGTGAAGCAGATAGATGCCAAGTTCCGGAATGAAGGTGCTTTTGACGGCTTCTCTGCAGGCCAGATCCTGGCTGATAACCTGCCGGTCCAGAATGCTTTCCGCAAAAAGTCCTGCCGCCTGTCCTAAAAGGCTTTCCGATGTTCGGACTCCGGATATGTCTTTTATAAGAAAATGATCCAAAAGCTGGGCGATTTCATCTCCTGTACGAGTCAGAGAACGAATATCTTCTAATGACATCTGCCATTCCTGGGTATCTGCTGCAGCTTTCGGGGCGATCTCTTTAGTTCGTTGCGTACTGATAGATTCGATAGCCCGCGTGATCAACAGCATATCCTGTGCCTGAGGAATGGGACTGACACAGATAAAAGGGAAGTCGATCTGGAGCGGTACGGTGGAGATTACCAGGTCAATGCAGCTTTCCCTGAGCTTTTCAGGTTCCAGACTGAAAGCGGACATGATCTGGCGGATTTCTATATTATGTAAAGACCGCATCAGGTTGGCTGCCAGCATCCGCGACGCTCCCATGCCGCTGGGACAGACTACGGCGACAGCCACTTTTGTCTGTTCCGCCCGCAAAGTTTCAGCGGCAGCAGCAAAGTGCATGGCTACATAAGTAATTTCGGCGGATGAAATATCTTCAATGTACAGCCGGTCCCGGAAAAGTTCACAGGCGCGTTCCACAGCCTGGTAGATATCCGGATATTTCTGCCGGATGGTGTCTCCCTGGGCATTGTCCAGGTGAATATTCATAGAAAGACGGCTAATCATGGAATCCATATGGCTTGTCAGTTCTTCGATCATTCGACTGCAGGTGTGGAAAGGAAGGCCCAGTTCCTGCTCTACACTGTCCACTATGGAAGTGACAAACTGGCTTGTATTGACGGACTGAAGCTGCGTTCTTGTTCGCCTGGTCTGCGGCCATATACGGGCGCTGGAAAGATGCATGGTGATAAATCCGATTTCTTCTCTTGGAATTTTAAGCTGAAATTGCCGCCCGATTTGCTCCGCGATTCGTTCTGCCACAGGATACTCCGGAAATTCCATAAGATTTTTAAGTTCTTCCGGTTCCATCTCAATTTTTTCCCCCGAGCGCAGGCGCCGGATGGAAAGAGACAGATGGACGATCAGAGCCATGTATCCGCTGTCTGTATACTTTATGTTTAGTTCCTGTTCGGTATGTGCAAGGATCTTTTCCACAAAAGTGACAATCTGGGGATCAATAAAGCTGAACAGACGGTTTTTCAAAAGCTCCGGCTCAGAAAGAGTCTGCTCATCTGTCGGCGACCGAAGAAGTTTTAAGATCTCTCCCTCGTCCATAAACTCCAAAGCAGCATTGGCGATAGCCTGGCGGATGGCTGTTTCGCTTCCTTCTAAAAGGATGCCTACGCCGGGACGCCGGAGGATCTGTACCTGGTAGGTGGAAAGCCACTGTTCAAGGATATCCAGATCTCTTGCAAGTGTTCCTTCGGAAATATGGAATCTGGACAAAAACACATAAGATTTGACCGGCTCATCCAGAAAAAGCAGTTCTCCTAAAATCTGCCGTCTGCGTTCCTTCTGCGTATAGACAGACTGCACTTTTTCAGAATCCAGCAGTTCATCCAGAGTAGGCATATCTGTGCGGATCTGTTCCACAAGGATACCTACGCCGGGTTTGCGGGTAAAGGTAAATCCGTTTTCCTGAAACCAGTGTTCAACAGAAGGCAGTTCCCTTAAGACAGTCCTGGAGGAAACGCCCAGTTTTTCAGAAACGGCTCCTACGGGAACCGGGTTTCCGGCAGTTTTTGCCAGAATCTCAATGATACTGCGTTGCCTTGGCGTTAGCTGCATTGACATATTTCATTCACTTATCCCTTCATTTATCTATATACTATCAACATGAAGCGGAAAATGCAATGAAATCTTCCGTCATTTTTGTCAACAATCCTTAGTGACAAAACGATGTTTTGTGCAAAATAAATAGAAGAAAGGGGTGGAGTTGTCAAAAAAATTAAGCTGTGGTATATTGAAAGGCATAAATAAAAAGGAGTAAAAAAAATGTGTGGAATTGTTGGGTTTACAGGTGCGGTGCAGGCAGCGCCGATTTTGCTGGACGGACTGGCAAGGTTGGAATACAGAGGATATGATTCGGCCGGTATTGCGGTTAAAAGGGATGATGCAGATAAGATTGAAGTTGTAAAAGTCAAAGGACGCTTGAAACAGCTGGCGGATATGACAGACAGCGGACGGACTGTGCGGGGCTTTTGCGGCATCGGGCATACCAGGTGGGCCACCCATGGGGAACCGTCCGTAGTAAACGCCCATCCGCATCACAGCGACGATCAGAATGTGGTTGTAGTTCACAACGGTATTATTGAGAACTATCTGGAGCTTAAGGAAAAGCTTTTAAAGAACAGTTATGCCTTTTATTCTCAAACTGATACGGAGGTACTTACCAAGCTTCTGGATTATTATTATAAAAAGTATCAGGGAAACGCGTTGGAAGCCATTGTAAAGGTGATGCACAGGGTGAGAGGTTCCTATGCGTTGGGGATCATGTTAAAAGACGAACCCGGTGTGATTTATGCTGTCCGTAAAGACAGTCCGCTGATCGTGGGGAAAAATGAGGAGGGGAATTTTATTGCTTCCGATGTTCCCGCAATCCTGAAATATACACGCAGTATTTATTATATTGAGAACATGGAAATTG
>CAJUMT010000242.1 GCA_910587495.1 uncultured Lachnospiraceae bacterium
CTGTCCAGTTCTCCCAGGCCGTCTCCGTATTTTGCACTGATAAACAAAAGACGGCTCTGACACCCCGCATAGATACCGCGGAGCTTCTCTGTCTCTGCCCCGGACGCCTCGTCCGTTTTGTTAAAGCAGATGATGGAAGGAATTTTCTGCCGGTTCATCATAATTAAAAAGCGATCTAATAAAGAAAGATTCGGCTTTGGCTTTGCTACCGCGAATATAACCAACGCCTGATCCACATTGGCCACCGCCGGGCGCAGCAGAACGCTGCTGCGGGGAAGGATATGAATTATATTGCCTTCCTGATCTCCCTCATGGGTAATTTCCATCTCCACATTGTCGCCTACCAGCGGTTTTTCCTTCCGGTTGCGGAAGATGCCTTTTGCCTTACATGCGTAAAGCTTCCCATCTTCCGCCTGTACATAGTAAAAACCGGCGATTCCTTTTATAATCTTTCCCTGCATATACTTATTCTTCCGTGTCAGGCGGCGCCTGGTAAGCCGAACCTGTGCTCACATAGATCGTTACCGTGCCTTCGGGATCCACTGTTCCCGACGGGGAATAGCGGGTCACAAACCCTGCCCCCACAGATTCGCTTGTCTCTTTTCCTTCTTTAATCGTTCCGTCAAACCCGGCATCCAGAAGTTTCTCCCGAGCCTGCTCGAAGGTCATTCCCACGCTGACCGAAGGAATCGTCACTTTTTTTCTTCCCTGGCTGACGGTGATCGTCACTACACTTCCGGGATCAACGGCGGTTCCCCTGGCAGGCTCCGTACTGATCACCAGTCCTGCGCTTATATCGTCGGAATACTCCTGTTTAACCGATACTTTAAAACCGTCCTTTTCCAGCTCGCCTGTGGCCCTGGACTGCTCATGGCCGATAACGTCGGTCACTTTTACTTTACTCGAGCCTTTGCTTATGACCAGATTGACTGATGTGCCTTTGTCCACACTTGTATTGGCTGAAGGATCCTGGCTGATTACGGACCCGGCTGGCACGGTTTCACTGTTGCCTTCTGTTACAGCACCTACTTTCAGCCCTGCGGCAGTCAGGGCGCTTCTCGCCACCGACTCTGTCTGTCCGGTCACCTGAGGAACGACCGCTTTTTCTTCCGGAGCCGGTGTTGCCGGGGAATTTCCTGGCGAAGCGCTGCCGGATCCTGAAGCGCCGGAGTCCGAAGACGCAGTCATAACTTCCACCGTACTGCCTACATCTACCCGCTCCGTACTCTCTGGTTCCTGCCACATGATCTCGCCCGCGGCATACTCGGTTGAGCTTTCGCTCCCTTTAAGCTTAATATTAATCCCCAGCTCTTTTAACTCTGTCTTGGCTTCCGTCATGGTCTTTCCAAGCAGATTCGGCATTACTACAGTATTGACGGTTCCTTTACCGTCTTCCTTATCTTTATCATCTTCGTTATCTTTATCAATGTCTTCTTCTGTGTGCTGATTATCTTCTTCGTCTTTCTCCTTTCCCCCGATCCCAAGAATGCGGGAAAATAAAAGAAGCATAACGACAACAATAATGACTGCCAGGACAACGCCGGCAATCGTCATCACCCGCTCCACTGCAGGGCTTAATTCTTCATCATCATCGTCTTCATCCTCGTCCTCTTCTTCGTCCTCGCCGTCTTCCTCTTCTTCATCTGGTTCTATCTTTCTTGCGGCTTTTACCTTTGCCGTCGTATTCTTTTTCATAACAGTCGTGCGTGCCTGAGAATCCAGGTCCACCATTTTTACGAAATCGCCTTCCGGGTCCATCAAAGACTGTTTCAAATCTGAGAGAAGATCTCCGATGTCCTGATATCTGCGGTCCGGACTTTTTTCCATACATTTTTTTATGATCTGGCTTAAACTGTAGGGAACCGCGCTGTTATATGTTTCAGGCGGCACCATATTCTCCTGCAGGTGCTTCACCGCCACAGCCACCGCCGTATCCCCGTCAAAAGGAACTCTGCCAGTCACCATCTCATACAACACAACTCCCAGAGAATAAATATCGCTCCTGTGATCTACATATCCGCCTCTGGCCTGCTCCGGCGAAGCATAATGGACAGATCCCATAGCCGTAGAGGTAGTCGTCTGGGAAGTAGTCGCCTTGGCAATCCCAAAATCTGTGACTTTTACCTTTCCTTCCCTGGAAATAATAATATTCTGCGGCTTGATATCCCGGTGGACGATCTGGTTGTTATGGGCTACTTCAAGTCCCGCGGATACTTGGATCGCGATACTGGTGGCCTCTTTGACGGTCAGATACCCTTTTCTTTCAATATAACTTTTCAGTGTAATCCCTTCCACCAGCTCCATGACGATGTAATAGATTCCTTTCTCATCGCCTACATCATAAACATTGACTATATTCGGGTGTGCGAGGCCTGCCGCGGCCTGTGCTTCTTCTTTAAACTTTTTGACAAACCCGCTGTTTTCACGAAATTCTTCTTTTAATACTTTTACTGCGACAAAACGGTTAAGCTTATGGTCTTTTCCTTTGAAGACCTCGGCCATACCGCCGACACCGACTTTTTCCAGGATCTCATAGCGGTCGCCCACGATCATCCCTACTTTAATCATAATCTTACCTCTCTGTCATTCTATTTCCACCAGCACCACTGCAATATTGTCCGCACCGCCATTCCGGTTTGCTTCAAGTATGAGCTTTGCACTGCTGTCATACAGATTTTCCTCCTCCCGAATCAGGCGGCAGAGTTGTTCGTCCTCCACCATATTGCTAAGACCATCCGAACAGAGTAAATACCGGTTTCCCTGCTCTACAGGAAACGCAAATAAATCCAGTTCAACTTCTTTTTGGATTCCCAGCGCCCTTGTGATAATATTTTTGTCCGGATGCGTCCGCGCATCCCGGGGATTTAGCTCTCCCCTCCGTACCAGTTCCGCCACCAGAGAATGATCCTGTGAAATCTGCCGAATCCCCATTCGTGATATTTCATATAATCTGCTGTCCCCGATATTCACAGCTACAGCTTCCCCTCCTGATACGGTAAGCGCTACAAGCGTCGTTCCCATACCCTGGTACTCTTCCTTCTCCATGGATTTTTCAAACAACTTATAATTGGCGTACATGACAGACTTTTGAAAGATCAGTGCCGGTTTTGTATCCAGGCACCTGTCTGCTCCTTCTACCATTTTCTGCACCGCATAAGACGATGCAAGCTCCCCCGCTTTATGGCCACCCATTCCGTCTGCGACAATATAGAGATTCGGAAGGTTGCCCACCGGCCGATCAGAAGCATACACATAGTCCTGATTCACCTTTCTCCTGCGCCCGATATCCGTCATCGCAACCGACATATGCATAAGATCCTCACCCTCCTTTTTCCATATCCATAAAGCTTTTACGCAATTGACCGCAGGCGCCGTCTATATCGCGCCCCATTTCCCTTCTTATACTAACATTAATTTTCGATTTTTCAAGCGCATTTTTAAAGTTCATGACAATATTACGCTTTGACTGTACATATGACCGCTCTTTGACAGGATTGACAGGAATCAGGTTTACATGGCAGTTCATAGGCCTTACCAGACGGATCAATGTCTCCGCGTCTTCTAGGCTGTCATTTATACCTCCCACTAAACTGTATTCAAAAGTAATACGCCTTTTGGTCTGTTCAAAATAATAACGGCAGGCGTCCATAACCTCTTCAAGAGGATATTTATTTGCTATGGGCATAAGGCTTTTTCTTTTTTCCTGGGTAGCGGCATGAAGAGACAAAGCCAACGTAATTTGCAGCTTTTCATCCGCCAGTTTACGGATCATCGGCGCAATCCCGCAGGTCGATACAGTTATATTACGCTGACTGATGCGAAGTCCGCCTTCTCCGGTAAGGATCTCTATAAATGTAAGAAGTGATTCATAATTATCAAGTGGTTCCCCCGTACCCATAACAACCACATTATGGACACGCTCTTTCGACCACTTCTGGATCTGATAGACCTGATCTAACATCTCCGCTGGCGTAAGACTTCGCTCCAGGCCCCCCAGCGTGGAAGCACAGAATCTGCAGCCCATCCGACAGCCCGCCTGGGAAGAAATGCAGACGGAATTGCCATAATGATAACGCATCAACACGCTCTCTATCACATTGCCATCCGGCAACCTGAATAAAAACTTGCTTGTCCCGTCCTGTTTGGATACCTTCACCTGTACCGGCGTTAAATTTACCAGACTGTAAGATTGTCCTAACCTTGCCTTAAGATCTTTAGGCAGGTTGGTCATCTCATCAAAAGACTCTGCCAGTTTTTCGTGAATCCAGCTGTAGATCTGTTTTGCGCGGAATTTTTTTTCTCCCTGCCTCTCCATCTCTTCCTGCAGACGGGCAAGTGTCATGGATTTCATGTCTGTCATAAAGTTTCCCTCTTAAGCTTTGCCATATAAAATCCGTCCCACGGACCCGTACCCGGAAGCAACTGTATCTGTTCTTTTAATACAAAAGGATACCGCTTGGTAAACCAGGCCGCATTGCCCTCATTTTCTTCTTTATGTACGGTACAAGTGCTGTACAAAAGCGTCCCTCCCGGCTTCACATACTGCCATACGGTACTTAAAATTTGTCTTTGAAGCTGTACCAGTTCCTTTTGCTGCTTTGCACTTATGCGGTATTTCAAATCTCTTTTTTTGTTTAGCACGCCTAACCCGGAACAGGGAAGATCCGCAAGCAGAAGAT
>CAJUMT010000243.1 GCA_910587495.1 uncultured Lachnospiraceae bacterium
CACAAACGAGAATAGTAACCGCCTTATCCGCCGCCATATACCAAAAGGGGAGGATTTCGAGGAAAAGCAGGATAAAGACATAGATTTTATAGAAACCTGGATAAACAACTACCCAAGGGGGATTTTGGGTTTTAAGACTTCCGCCCAACTCTTTGAAGAGGAAATAAAGAATCTGGCCTAATTTTTTTCAAAAAGTTGTTGCATAACTATTGACAAAATGCATGTTTGTTTTGATTGCCTGAAATACCTTGATTTTTACCTGAAATTTCCGCAAATATATAAATTTAGGTTGTCTTTACAGAATATGCATATTATAATGTGTACACAGGTATATTTATCGTGATTATGCCGAAATGTAAAGAGAAAAGATTCGGGAAAGTCGGGGATTGTTTACAGTCAGATAAAGGGGTGATCTGACAAAATCGTGAAAATTCACCAAACAGTCCCAATGATGCCCGGAAGATTTGGAAAGGGAAGGTATTATGGGGGCAGAGACAGCGCCTGTGTATGTGATTGGGCATAAGAATCCGGATACAGATTCCATATGTTCGGCAATCGCATACGCAGAACTAAAAAATCAATTGCACGGAGGCGGCTACTGTGCGGCGCGTGCCGGGCAGATGAACCAGGAAACGCAATATGTATTGAAATTTTTTGAGACAGCGGCGCCTATCTATGTGCAGGATGTAATGACGGATGTAAGGGATATTGACATCCGGGAAACCCAGGAAGTATCCGGACAGGTTTCTTTAAAAAAAGCATGGAATATGATGCGTACAGAGGTGATCGGAAGTCTTCCCATCACGGAGAAACAAAAACTTCAGGGTCTGATCACCATGGGCGATATTGCCAACGCGTATATGGATGTGTATGACAATCGCAGTCTGTCTGAAGCAAGGACGCCATACAAAAATATTTTAGAAACCCTGGACGCAATTATGCTGTGCGGAGATGAAAATGCGCTTTTTGAGACAGGTGAAGTTCTGATCGCCACGGCCAATACGGAGATATTGGCAGAATGCATTCACGAAGGCGATATGATTATCTTAGGGAATCGTTACGAGTCCCAGCTTTGCGCCATTGAGAACCATGCGGCCTGCATTGTCGTCTGTATGGGAGCAAAAGTATCCCGCACCATACAAAAGTTGGCCCAGCAAAATCATTGCGGGATCATTGTGACGCCTTATGATACATTCAGCGTCGCCCGCATGATCAACCAAAGCATGCCGATCTCCCATTTTATGAGAAAAGACGGCCTGATCACTTTCAAAGTGACGGAGAAGACAGAGGATATCAAAGGAATTATGAGCGGAAAACGCTACCGGAATTTTCCGGTGTTAAGTGTGGACGGCAATTATGTGGGTATGATATCCCGCAGGGATCTTTTCAACCTGCGTAAAAAAAGAGTCATTCTTGTGGACCATAACGAGGCCAGCCAGACGGTGGACGGCATACATGATGCGGATATTTTAGAGATTATTGACCACCACAGGGTCGCATTGGAAACTCCGGAGCCGGTGTACTTTACAAGCAGGCCTTTGGGCTGCACGGCCACGATCATCTATCAGATGTACGAAGAAGAAGGCATAGAGATCCCGAAAAACATCGCGGGTATCCTGATGGCAGCTATCATATCGGAGACGCTTCTTTTCAGGTCGCCTGCCTGCACGGCGGTGGATAAAAGGGCGGCGGAACGTCTGGCTGCAGCATGTGGTGTTGAGATCGAGGAATTTGCGCCGGAAATGTTTAGCGCCGGCAGCAACATGGGCAACCGCACACCCAAACAGGTGTTTAACCAGAATATCAAAAAATTCCAGGCTGGAGATATTTCTTATATTGTTTCTCAGGTGAACAGTATGAACGTCATAGAGTTGCAGGAAGTGAAAGAAAAACTGGTTCCCTATGTGACGGAGAAGTTTGAATCTCTGAACGTGCCGCTGTGCTTTATCATGCTTACCAATATCGCCAACGGCAGCACGGAGCTTCTCTGCTTCGGAGACGCCGCCAGAAATGCGGTGGAAAGCGCTTTCGGTATTCCTAAAGACGCTTCGGAGGTGCTGCTGAAAGGCCTGGTATCGCGTAAAAAACAGTTGATTCCAAAGCTTACGGAAGCGTTATTACAATGATAGATTAAGGCCGCCGGTTAGTTGGCGGTCTTAGTTTTTGGGTTTAAAAGGAATCGGGAGATTTTATTTGCACTATCTTTATGCCATTACTTTCGCCTGTTTTGGGTTATTTTTTCAATTATACAGCTGTGTTTTTTTGTCTTTTCATTATAGCTGATGCCAACCAGAAGAATATCGCTTCCATATCCTTCAAAAATCTGCGGATAATTTCGCTTTTTAATCTGATCAATCGCTCCGTTTACTTTCTTGTTCCATTTTAGCTCTATCAACATAACAGGCATCATTGAATTTTTTTTAGGCAGATATACAATATCCGCATATCCGATCCCGGAAGGCAGTTCCTGGATGTCCTTAAATTCTTCAATACAACTGATATACGCAAGCCTAATTACACTTCTTAACGCCTGCTCATTATTATAGTAAATAGGAGCAGTTGATGCGCTGTGCGCACGCTCAATTGCCTCAGCAACTTTATCTTCTTCCATATGCAAAGTATATTGTAATAATTGATCCGATTCCCAGATCAATTTCGCGATTTCAGTATGCCTGCCGTTTTTGAGCGCCCGGATAAATTCCTGGCGGATTTCTTCATTTGGAATGCGAACCGTCTGCGTATCCGCATCATATGCCAGGTATCCCAGATGAACCAGCAGTGTCAGGACATCGTCCTTGCTTTGTATACTGGTCATATCATTCTGAAAAGTCATAACATCGACCGGGCATGCATGTTTAGCAAGCATGGCTACGATTGTTTCTTTTAAGCCGTCCTCGTCCATGTCAATATAGATTTTCAGGGACTCATAAGTTTCTGTCTGCGTCCAATATGTGCCGTAATGTCCGTTTTCCATGGCGCGTATGACAGCATTTGGATTGTATACTGATTTTACCTTAAGAAAGGAATATCCATCGTACCACCGTTTGGCTTCTTCAAAATCCATATTATATTTTCTGCATAAGTTTTTCACTTCCGATTCCGTGAAACCGACATATGTTCCCAGTGCCTCCGGGTTAAGCATGGTGTATTCTCTGAAATCAGTCAGGGTCGATTGTGTGCCGTACTTCTTAATCGGCAAGATGCCTGTCATGTAGGCCGCTTCTATCATTTTGTTGGTCTGACTGCTTTTGAACAATCCGCGTAGTAATTGGATGTACTCTTTTTGGAGTTTCAAATCATCTTTTGTTTCCCTGAAAAGTGCATCCCATTCATCTATAATTATGATAAACTTACTGCCTGTCATGTGACTGGCCTTTGAAAGTGCCAGAGGCAGAGATGTTGTGCCCGCAGCGGATGGGTATTTTTCACATAGTTCCTGGATGACCTGTTCTTGAAGATATTTTACAATCTCCTTTTTATTTTCACAGATGGAGATAAACCATGTAATATCCAAATAGACTACATCGTATTGATTCAGGTGTTTTTTATAGGAAACATCTTTTGCAATTTCCAGATCATCAAATAACTCTTCTGATGTACAGCTTTTATCATAATAGGCACAAAGCATCTGTGCGGCATATGACTTTCCGAATCTTCGCGGTCGGCTTACGCAGGTAAGTTTGGCGGATGTTCCAAGTGTTTTATTTATAAAAGAAATTAATCCGGATTTATCTATATAAAGGCTTTTTCTAATGGACTGGAACCCTGCATTCCCTAAATTCAGATACATTCCCATGTGTAACCCCCCTTTTTTGCGCTGACTGGTTTTTTATGCTTTTATCTTACCATTGTGCAGCTTTTTCCGCAAGCCGGAACAGGCGCATGTTCCTCTAAAAGCGGCGTTTTTATGTCTGCAAAATGTTTGGTGTAAAAATGCTAATAGTTATTGTTGGAGCAAAATATTTATTTAGACAATATTGCAATGGCTTAGTAGAAAAAGGTATAATGTTATTACTATAAAAAAGAATCGGGGGTACTGATGATGAAAGAAAACATGAAAAGATGGGGATCAGTAGTTTTGTGTGTAGGATTATTATTTACAAATCCGGGGATGGAACAGCTTACATACGCGGCATCTGCCGAAGCGCAGGCAGGTATGGAAGAAACCGGCATGGCAGAGGGTATGGAAAACCCGGAGGAAGACGCAGAAAATGAAGATATGGGTGAAACTGTTCCGGATCATAAGGAAGTACTGGAAGAAGAAAATCCAGGAGATGAAACTCCTGTCTCAGATGGGGAAGAAGAATCTGACAGAGCGGAAATTACGCTGGATGCAGATGGGAATATTGCGAGTGGGAGTGTGGACATCAATGGGCATATTGATTGGGTGATTGATGCGAATGGGAGGCTGACTGTGGAAGGGACGGGGGAAATCTCTGATGGCACAGAAGTTGGTAGTGTATCATGGAAGTCTTATCGTGATGATATATTATCTGCAGAAATCTCAATTACAGGAATAACGAACGCTTCTTATTTGCTTTATAATTGTGTTAATTTAAAAAGTGTAGATCTGAGCCGGTTTGATACGAGTAACGTAATACATATGAGGAATATGTTTTCTGGTTGCGAAAACCTGACAAATTTAGATGTCAGTCATTTTGATACAAG
>CAJUMT010000244.1 GCA_910587495.1 uncultured Lachnospiraceae bacterium
TCCCTACACGACGCTCTTCCGATCTTCGACATAGATGTATTAAAAGAAAGAATTTCCCGGGTAGTTGATAAAATACGCCCGGCAAGACTTTGTTTTGCCATGAAAGCCAATCCTTTTCTGACAGGTTTTTTAGATGGCTGTGTGGATTTTTATGAAGTTTGTTCTCCCGGAGAGTTCCATATTTGTGTAAAAAACAGGATTCCCATGGAAAAAGTGGTGCTTTCGGGTGTAAATAAAGAGTACGGGGACGTGCGGTATGCCATGGAGCAGGGAGTCGTCATTTATACAGCTGAGTCTGTGCGCCAATTCGTCTTGCTGCACAGGTGCGCAAAAGAGCTTGGAAAAACAGTGAAAGTTTTGTTGCGGGTTACCAGCGGGAATCAATTCGGTATGAGTGAGGAAGATGTGACGGAGCTTGTCAGGGAGCATAAGTCCTATGACGGCCTTCAGATTACAGGCTTACAGTATTTTACGGGGACCCAGAAAAAATCTGCGAAAAAGATCGCGGCAGAGCTGGAATATATAGAAGATCTGGCCAAAAGGCTTCGGGAGCAGGAGGGTTTTGCTGTTCAGACGCTGGAGTTTGGGCCGGGGCTTGGCGTGCCGTATTTTACGAAAGACGATCCGGAGGAGGACGAGAAGCTGCTGCAGGAGTTTGTACAGTTTTATAAGAAAGAGAGGCCTTATGAACTTGTCTTTGAAATGGGGCGTTTCTTAAGCGCTTCCTGCGGTTATTATATAACAAAAGTCGTGGATCAGAAGAAGAATGATGCAGTTCAAGTATGCATTGTGGACGGAGGTATTCACCATGTGAATTATTATGGACAAAATATGGCGATGAAAACTCCGATCCTGTCTTATTTACCGCAGCATCCCATAGAAGAAGAGGAAGAGGAACTTTGGACGGTTTACGGGTCTCTTTGTACTACGGCGGATATTCTGTTAAAACGTCTGCCTCTTCGAGATGTACGGGTAGGCGATTATCTGGTATTTCATAATATCGGCGCCTATTCTGTGACAGAAGGTCCGTACCTTTTTTTAAGCAGAAAGATGCCGAAAATCTATGCATACAGCCGTCAGGAAGGAATGAAGCTTCTTCGGGACGGGCTGGAAACATGGACATTAAATACATGAAAAACAGGAACTAAAAACAGCAGCGGACTGAGCAAGTCCCGGGAGGATTTGCAGACGCACGCGCGGCTGGAAATCCTCCCAGTGCCGGGGACTTGCGAAGGAAGCTGCGGAACTGTAATAGAGGTGACATATGGAAGAATTAATGGAATTACTGGCGGCGTTGAAGCCGGAGATTGATTTTGAGACAGAAAAAGAACTGATAGATGACGGGCTTTTGGAATCCTTTGATGTGATTACTTTGATTGCGGAAATTGAGGATCAGTTTGGGCTGGAAGTTCCGGCGGAGGAGATCGTTCCGGAGAATTTTAATTCGGCAGAAGGAATCTGGAAGCTTTTGGAAAGGATAAAGGAGGAGGCGTAAGTATGCAGTTGCAGTTTCGGGATTTAAAAAGTCAGTACAGGGCATTAAAGAATCAGATGGATGCGGCAATAGAACAGGTACTTGATTCTTCTGATTATATTGCGGGCGATCAGATCGACGAGCTGGAGCAGGAACTGGCAGAATATATCGGTGTGAAACATTGTGTATCCTGCGGAAACGGAACCGATGCCCTGACACTGGCACTTAAAGCCTGGGGAATCGGACCGGGGGATGCGGTATTTGTACCGGACCATACGTTTTTTTCCTCGGCTGAATCCGTGGCATTTGTGGGTGCGACGCCGGTATTTGCCGATGTTTCGGAAGATACATTCAATCTTGATACGGAGAGCCTGGAAAGAGTTATAAAAGCGGTAATATCAGAGGAGAAACTTACGCCGAAAGCGATTGTAGCAGTGGATTTATACGGTTTGCCGGCGGATTATGACAAGATACGTCAGATTGCGGATCGATATCATCTCTATATATTAGAGGACTGCGCCCAGGGCTTTGGAAGTACCTATCACGGAAAACCTGCCGGAAGCTTTGGCGATATTTCCACCACATCTTTTTTCCCCGCCAAGCCTCTGGGATGTTACGGGGACGGCGGCGCGGTATTTACGGATAACGCCGACTGGGCGGCTTTGATTCGCTCCATGCGGGTACATGGCAAAGGCAGCGATAAATATGATAATGTGCGGATTGGAATGAATTCTCGCCTGGATACCATTCAGGCAGCCGTGCTGCAGGTAAAATTAAAAGCGTTTAAAGAATATGAACTTCACGATGTGAACGCTGTGGCGGCCAGATATACAGAAGCATTGAAAGACTGTGTAAAAGTCCCCCGGGTACCTGCGGATCGTACTTCCAGCTGGGCGTCTTACAATATCCTGCTGAAAGATGAAAAAGAACGGGATGAGGTGCGTGCGTATCTGAATGAAAACGGAGTGCCTACCATGATTTATTATCCCAAAGGACTCCATCAGCAGAAAGTATTTGCGGGCTGCCGCTTGTATGGAGAAAGCCTGTCCGTGACAGAAAATATTTGTAAAAGGACGCTGGCAATTCCGGTATCGCCGTATCTTTCTTTAGAGGATCAGCAGAGGATCATCCGGTTGATCCGTGAAAAAACAGGAGCAGATGCATGAAAATACTGCTGATCTCTTATGACAATTATAAATATGACGGAAGGCTTCGGGAACTGGTGAAAGTGGCAAAACAGTTAGGAGAAGTCTCTTATATTACCCGGGCTTCTGCAGGAGAAACGCCTGTGGAGCGATCTCATATTCTGTACAGGGGTCAGGGATACAGTAATTTTATTTTGTTTGTCTGCGCGCAGACGAAGCGGGTGGGCAGGCAGGACCTTATCTTTATTGATAATCGCAAAGGAATTCTACCAGGATTTATAGCCAAAAAGCTGACGGGCGCCAAGTATGTGGTGCAGGATTGCCGGGAACTGTACGATATGAGAAGCGCAGCGGGCATTCCCGGAAAGATCGGCTGTATTGTGGAGAAGCTTTTTACAAAGCATTCGGATGTGGTGATCGCGGCCAATCCGTACAGAGCCAGGATTATGGTAAAGATGTTCGGGCTTAAAAAGGAGCCTTTAAATTACGAAAATATCCGCAGGCTGGAGTATAGTTCTGGGGAAAGAAGACGGCAGGTGGATCAGGAATGCCGGGATTTCTTTGTAGAGGAGAAGTTTCGTATCATCTCAACTTCCGGGTGTGATATGTCCCGCACGACCGGGAAGATGCTTACCGCCATGAAAGGACTGGGGGATCAGTATGAGCTGCTGCTGGTGGGCGACAGTGAAGAGGATGACGAGCTGATCGTTCGAGAGAGCATCCGGGAGCTTGGCCTTAAGAATGTAAAGATTTTCCCCAAAATGGATCAGGATCATCTGAAATATTTTATAGAACATTGCCAGGCAGGAATGGTGACGTACCATCAGCGGGATTTGAATAATAAATATTGTGCCAGCGGCAAGATCTATGAATTTTTATTTGAGGGAAAACCGGTGGTGACTTCCACAAATCCGCCTCTCAAAGAGTTTTGCGAAAAACATAAGACAGGGCAGGCTTCAGATGATTATGAGAAGGCAATCCGTATACTGTCCGGTGATTACAGACAATGGCAAAACTGTGTCAGCCGATATATAAACAGGATTCATGTAGAAGATAATAATTGTCGGTTAGCGGAAAAGATCAAAAGAGTTTTAGAGGAGACAAGATGAAAAAAATAATGGTCGTATTTGGGACACGACCGGAAGCGATTAAGATGTGTCCCCTGGTCAACGAATTAAAAAGCAGGAAAAATATCCGGACAATAGTCTGCGTGACAGGCCAGCACCGCCAGATGCTGGACCAGGTGCTTGAGGCGTTTTCGGTAAAGCCGGATTATGATTTGTCCATCATGAAGGATCGGCAGACCTTGTTTGATGTGACTGCCAGTATTTTAAACAGGATTAAAGAAGTACTGGAAGCAGTAAAGCCGGATGTGGTGCTGGTACACGGGGATACGTCTACTACGTTTGTGACTGCCCTGGCCTGCTTTTACCTTAAGATTCCTGTGGGACATGTGGAGGCCGGGCTTCGCACTTATAATATTTATTCCCCCTATCCGGAAGAATTTAACCGGCAGGCGGTCAGCATTATTTCTTCTTATAATTTCGCTCCGACCGAATTGTCCAAAGAGAATCTTTTAAAAGAAGGAAAAGCGCCGGAAACGATCTATGTGACCGGCAATACGGCCATTGACGCCCTGAAGACCACAGTAAGGAAAGACTATACACATCCCTGGCTTGACTGGGCAAAAGGCAGCCGGCTAATCATGATTACAGCCCACAGAAGGGAGAATTTAGGGGAACCCATGAAGCATATGTTTCGGGCGATCCGCCGGGTGTGCGATGAACATCCGGATATCAAGGCCGTCTATCCGATTCATATGAATCCGGCGGTCAGAGAGACAGCTGATCAGATACTGGGAGACGATGAGAGAATCCAGATTATC
>CAJUMT010000245.1 GCA_910587495.1 uncultured Lachnospiraceae bacterium
TTTTCAGCCCGTACATATCTTCCAGCGCAAAGAGGGTGTGCATAAGCCCGATATTTGTATCAATGTCCGGCACTGTGAGGGCGTGGGTGCTGATACCGAAAAGATTCGCCATTTCTTTTACAAGGTCATCACAGGAAAAAAGTAAAAAAAGTACTTGCTTTTTTCATGGATATGTCGTATAATAACATTCGTTGAATACGAAGGGCTATCGCCAAACGGTAAGGCAACGGACTCTGACTCCGTCATTTCAAGGTTCGAATCCTTGTAGCCCTGCTTCGAAGACCCTGGTGGAGTGATCTGCCAGGGTTATATGTTTTATCAGGAAAAATGTGGAAGAAGGTGGCAGGATGGGGTTGCATAATGAGGACAAAGTTGTTGACATAAATTCCGGCACTGCGTATAATAATAACGAAGGGTAGAGATACCCAAAAAGCGGAGTACCCTGCCATAAGTGGGAGTTAAAAAAGCGGAGTACCCTGCCATGAGTGGGAGTTAAAAAAGCGGAGTACCCTGCCATGAGTGGGAGTTAAAAAAGCGAGGGCCCGGGCTGTAAAGCCCAGGCCCTCGATCTTTAAGGAGAACAGTTATGAGCTTTTCATTTTATACTGTTGAAACTGCGTATTGCGAGTATTTGCGAAAGGCTGATCCTTGTGTGCCGTATACGATGGATCAAAAGGCTGTCCGTCCCTTTGTTGGTATTGTCTTTTTAGTAAACACCTTTCAGTATTATGCGCCTCTTACATCGCCAAAGCGCAAACACCTATATATGAAGAATCAAATTGATTTTCTAAAAATCAAAGGGGGCGAATGGGGCGCAATTAATTTTAATAATATGATACCTGTCCAGCCTGCATGTTTAAAAAAAGTTGAAATCAGGATTTTTGAAACGGATTCTAAAGCCGATGTGGACTATAAAAATTTATTGTCCAATCAGCTCTCATGGTGCAATTCTCACAGGGATATAATTTTAAGGCAAGCGGAAAAGCTCTACCATACAATTATAGATGGCAAAGCATGGGGGAATCTTGCAAGTCGTTGCTGCAATTTCTCCCTTGATGAAAAGCTGTGTGCAGAGTTTGGCAGAGAGTGATAGCCGCTTCCTGAACCTGCGTTATTGAAAAAGCCAAAAAACACAAACGATATTGCAGTGATCCGTTCTTTCGTTGGCCATGCATTCTTAGCACATTCGAAGGAGAACCAACTGGCGGCTATATGGACGGCAGTTGACGCAGACGGGAACAAACAGATCGAAGGCATCCTTTACAACGCGGATGAAGATAAGTGGAGTAAATCTATTCAGATTTCCGATACAGACGCCAGCGTCTATGAGCCGCGGGGCATATTTGGAAAAGATGGAAACCTGCAGTTCTTCTATAAAAAGACCAAAGAGGCACAGACGGATCTGTGTACGTTAATGGTTGTGCCGTCTGTCAACCTTGCGATTGAAAATGCGTACTGCGATGAAAGCACTTTTGTGCCGGGGGATATGGCGAAGGTGCGGATGCTGATCAAAAATAATGGTTCCAAAAGCGCGGACAGTTATACGGTCGATATAGACGGTACAAAGACCGCCCTGTCAGAGTGCATAGCGCCGGGCGAGAGCGTGGTCGTGGAAGCGGATTATAAAGTTCCCGAAGACCTGTGCTTTCAGAAAGTCAACATTGTCGTGGAAGCGGACGGAGACGCGGATATGGCGGACAACAGTTTTGAACTGGAACTGGGCTACACAGACCTGGTGATGAAGCTGCTTGTCAATAAATATGAGTTCGGCCAGCTGATGGAGGTCCGCGTGGCCAATGAAAGCTGCGTAGACACGGCGGCGACGTTGGAGATCCGCAAAGGGAGCCGGGACGGGGAGCTGGTGAAGAGCATCGACCTTGGCACGGTGTCAAGGGAAAGCTTGACAACCCTTCGGTATCTGTGGAATGAGAACACGGAAAATTATTCGGCGGATACGGATACGCTCTACTTCAATGTAGTATCGGAAAAGCCGGAGAAATATGTGGATAACAATTATGATTTCGCGGTGGTCGGTTCCGGTTCGGGCAGTGAAGAACCCCCGGAGACGGCGGCTGTCGTATCGCTGGAAGCAGTTAAGGGCAGAACGGAATATACGGTGGGGGATACGTTTGATACGGACGACCTTACGGTGACCGCGTATTACGCGGACGGAACCTCCAAAGCCGTGACCGGATTTACCACCGACGCGTCTGCCCTGGATCTGTCAACTGCGGGCAAAAAGACGTTGAAAATCACCTTTGAAGAGAATGGCGTTACGGTAGAAACATCCATTGAAATCAATGTGAAAGAGGCTGTTGTACCTGTTGAAAACTGCATGGTCACATTCGACGCCAACGGCGGCACAGACTTAAGTGAGGCGTCCAGAACTGTTGAAAAAGGAAAAGCCATCGGCGCGCTGCCTTCTGTAAAAAGGGACGGATACACGCTGAAAGGCTGGTATACGGAAAAGACAGGAGGAAGCGAAGTCACGCAGGCGACTGTCATAACAGAGGATATCACGCTGTATGCCCGTTGGGAAACGACAGGCACGAATCCCGGGGATCCTGATGATCCAACACAGCCGGACGACCCCGGACAGCCCACATATACCGTAACCTTTGACCTCCGTGGCAAAGGAACCGCCCTCCCGGACTACACCGGTGAGGCCTATACCAACCTCAAAAAAGGCAGCACGGTCAAAGAACCGCATGCCCCAACAGCGGACGGCTACGTCTTCACCGGCTGGTACAAAGATGCTACCTGTAAAATTCTCTGGGATTTTTCAAAAGACACCATAGAGGCGGACACAATCTTGTACGCAGGCTGGACGCCGATGAGCGAGTACGAGGGCGTACTTCCGGGAGATACCCTGGCAGCAGGTAACCGCGACAGCTTCTGGGTTGCGGTGATCAAAGATCAGACCTATACAGGCAGAGCCATTAAGCCCGAGGTACATGTATACGATCAGGAGCGGCGGCTGGAAGAGGGGCGGGATTGTACCCTTATCTATAAGAATAACGTAAAAGTGCCGGTTATTTCCGGTAAGAAAACCCCATGTGTTACGGTAAAAGGGACGGGCAGTTATAAAGGTACATACACAGTCAATTTCACCATCTGCAAAGCCACGCTGGACGAAAGCCATCTGGTTTATACGGCTGCCCATCCGAAAGGGAAGGCTTACATACCCGCTGTCATAAGGGACGGCGTCCTCCTGAAAGCGAAGACAGACTATGTACTTACCTACGAAAACAACGACACGCATAAAGTGACGAAAAAAGCGCCCACAAAAGAGGGCAACTATACGATGCATGTCAGCGGAAGAGGAAGCTGTACCGGGGATTTTAATGTTCCCTACGAAGTGACGGCTAAAGACGCAAGCGTCAGCATCACCAAGGCGAAAGCCTCTGTGGCGTCCATGACTTACAGGGGAGCCAAGCCAACACCGACGCTGACGGTCAAAAAAGTCGGCACGCTCAAAGAAGGCACGGACTACACCGTTCGCTATGCCAACACCGATGCGAAAGGTACGGCGACCGCCATATTTACCGGAACAGGGAACTACTCCGGCGTCCTTAAGAAAACATTCAAGGTCAAAGCGACGCCGATCGCGGACAAAGACGTCACTGTGGCTGGAAGCGCCCCATACCAGAAGGGCGGCGCGAAGCCGGAGATTTCTGTCATTGTAGATGGTGTGAAGCTTATCATGGGCGTAGACTATACAGCCAGCTACAAGAACAATAAAAAAGCTGGTAAGACAGCGACAGTCACCATAAAAGGAAAGGGGAATTACAGCGGAAAAGTGATCCGGAAGTATCAGGTCACAGCGGCGGAGACGGCGGCAAGCGCTGCGGAGGATGATGCTTTGCAGTCCGTATATATGGAGCCTGCCGCAGCAGGGCTGTAGGGAAGCTTTTTCTGCCGAATAGCAGAATACAATAAAGAAAGATCAGACAAAGGACGGTAGCCTCCTCGGCTGGCGTCCTTGTTTGGGTGTGGTCAGATAATGTTTCATAACAATTCTGGAAATCTGATTGCGTTTCGGTTATCGGATGGGTATAATGTAGACATATAAAGGAAGATGCATGTGCAGAAAAAGACGCCGGATTATGACAATGTATTTAAGACGATGAAGACGAAACACAAAGGACTGTTTGAAAAAGCTACAGGAGAAAATTATTGGGCTGCCTTTAAAGTGGGCAGAGGCGTATCTGGAGCGGTAGAGCGGCAATATTTGAAGTAAAATGTGTAAAAATATTTGAGAAAATGTAGGACACCTGCGAAGCGGCGCTTCTGCAGATCGGCAACAGGATGTACGCCCGGGAAGAAGTTTTTTATGAAAAATTGGGATATTCGTATTTGGATATGACAATGGATGAACTGGATTTAGAACTGGAAATTTTCAGACAGTTGAAAGGGTAAGGCAATAAATTAACCTGTTGTGCTAATTGATATAGAAAAACTTCAGCAAAATATGCTATT
>CAJUMT010000246.1 GCA_910587495.1 uncultured Lachnospiraceae bacterium
TGCTGTGTGACTGGAGTTCAGACGTGTGCTCTTCCGATCTTACTTATTGCCGCTTTCGATCTGCGGGCATTCCACCGGCGGGTCAAACGTATCATAGGCCCTGGGATAATATTCCAGAAGATCTTTTATTGTATGTACCCCTGCTTTGGCAAAGGGTTCGGCTTTCTTCTCCCCGATACCTTTTAATTTCGTAATTGAATCCTGAAGCTGCACAGCTTATATTCCTCCCTGGTCCGCATACTTTTTATGAAAAAGCACCTATTGTACAGAAGGGATCCATTCCATACAACAAGTGCTTTTATTGTTTTTCTTATCGCTTTATTCCACCGAGATCACATAATAATAGATCGGCTGACCTCCGTTGTGTACTTCAACTTCTGTATCAGGATATTTTTCCGCGATTTTATCTCCGAGCGCCTGGGCATCTTCTTCGGTCACTTCCTCGCCGTAATAAATGCCGATGATCTCCGAATCCGTATCGACCATTTCAGAGAGCATATCCAAAGCTGTGGACTGGATGGAGTTTCCTACAGCCAGGATGCCTTCGTCCCCAATGCCCATGATATCGCCTAAGTGGATCTCTTTATCGTCAATCCTTGTATCCCGCACCGCATAAGTCACCTGGCCGGTCTTTACGTTCAAAATTTCGGCGCCCATGCGCTGCGCATTCTCCTGGGGCGACTCTTCCGGGATATAATTGATCATGGCTGTGATTCCCTGCGGCACGGTCTTTGTGGGAATCACGATAATCTGTTTGTCTGTGGTCAAAGAGGCCGCCTGATTGGCCGCAAGGATAATATTTTTATTATTAGGAAAAATAAATATATGGTTCGCATGGACTTTAGCAATGGCTTCCAGCATATCTTCCGTGCTGGGATTCATAGTCTGTCCGCCCTCAATGAGATAATCGACGCCAAGACCTTTGAAGATTTCACCAATGCCCTCTCCGATAGACACGGAGATAAATCCCATTTCTTTTCTTTCTTCCGCCGTAGAAGCTTCTTTTTCCTTCTGTTCCTTCGCAATGCGGGAAGCGTCTTTAATCAGTTTCTCCTCATGCTCCAAACGCATATTATCGATCTTCATGCGGGATAAAGATCCATAGGTCAGCGCTCTTTGAATCGCCAGACCCGGGTCATTGGTATGCACATGTACTTTGACGATATCATCGTCTGATACAACCACGATTGAATCTCCAATGGATTCTAAAAATGCTTTAAAATCCTGTTCAGCTGTTTCATCATATGCTTTTTCCAGCATAATGATAAACTCTGTACAATAGCCGAACTTTATATCTGCCTCTGTCTGGGCACTGATTTTTACAGGTGTTTCTTTGCGGACCGTCTGGAAAGAAGAATAGTCGGTTTCTTTGCCGGTCAGAGCGTCGTAGGCGCCTGTTAACACTTCCACAAGTCCCTGTCCGCCGGAATCCACTACGCCTGCTTCCTTTAATACCGGCAGCATATCCGGCGTTTTCGCCAGTACAGCCTTTGCTTCTTCCAGCACCAGGCGGCAGAATTCTTCTATATCTTCCACCGTTTCCGCCAGTTCCGCCGCCTTCAAAGCTGCTCCTTTGGCTACTGTCAGGATCGTTCCTTCTTTAGGCTTCATAACAGCTTTATAAGCCGTCTCCACTGCCTTTTGCATGGCATTGGCCAAATCTATAACATCTAGCTCTTTATAATCTTTGATTCCTTTTGTAAAACCCCGAAGAAGCTGAGAAAGAATTACGCCTGAATTACCCCGCGCGCCCCGAAGCGATCCGGAAGAGATGCTCTTTGCCAGTGTCTCCATGGTCAGTTCTTCTATATTGCTCACTTCTGTAGCAGCGACCGTTATAGTCAATGTCATATTTGTGCCGGTATCTCCGTCCGGTACAGGAAACACGTTCAGTTCGTTAATCCATTCTTGTTTGGATGCAAGATTTTTGGTGCCGCCCAGAAACATCTTTGCAACCATCCGGGCATCAATTGTCTTAATCACAATGAAGATCCTCCCTCGTTAATCTATCACTCTTACGCCTTCTACAAAGATGTCGATCTTGCCGATTTTCATACCTGTAAATTCTTCTACCTTGTACTTAACAGAATCTATCAGGTTCTCGGAGACGACAGGAATGTTGACTCCATAAGACACGATGACATGGAACGCCAAATAGATCTCGTTGTTTTCAATGGCAACCTCAATGCCCCGTTTGATACTGTCCTTTTTTAGAAGTTTCATCAGACCGTCCCGCATATCCAGCGTTGCCATTCCGACGATTCCGCTGCACTCAAGAGCAACGCTCCCTGCGTATACCGCAATTACGTCCGCATCAATAGAAATATGTCCAAGGTCTGTACTAATCTGTCCCTGCATGTGAATACCTCCCGGTTATAATACATAATTATTAACTATTATACCCGATATCCGACAAAAATGAAATAAAATTTTACTTTTTTGTGACTTTGCATGTCCGAACTGCCGTCTGCATATAATAATATATAAGTGATTTCGGGCATCAGGACGAATGTTTATGAAAAAGATTCTTGGCTTTATCATGTTCTGGGTAGGTGTGGGAATCTTTATCACACTGTTTTTTCCTAAAGACAACCTTTTTTTGAGGATCTCTTTTTCTTCCGTCTTTATTCTTTGCGGATATCTCTGCTTTTCCGGCTGTTAAAATCCGGCAATGGAACAATCGTATACTTTTCTTTTCGGCCACAAAGAAAAGGGCTGCCGACTCGACAACCCTTCCATGCATCCAAATTGTACGACTGCCGATTAAGCTCTCTCAACTTTACCGGACTTCAGGCAAGAAGTACATACATACATTTTCTTTGCCCCGCCGTTTACCTTAACTTTCACGGATTTCACATTGGATCTCCACATTTTGCTGGATTTTCTATGGGAGTGGCTCACATTGTTGCCAAAGTGGACGCCCTTATCACAAACTGCACATTTAGCCATCATTGCACCTCCTTATGCATATTTGAGCCTATACAGACTCACAACTCTTGCCATTGTATCAGAAATTTCCATAGTTTGCAAGCGAAATTTTACTTTTTTCACTCATTTTTTCACTTATTTCAATTGCAGCATCCTTTATCTCTCAATGTCCCGTATATTTGCGTACAGCCGTACCCCGCGTTCTCTGCCGAATTGCTTTAAAGAAGACAAATACAGGCTTTTCCTTCCTTGGGCGCGTGTAAAAATATCGACTACTTTCGGGCAGTCTTCTTCAAATTCTGTACCCGCAAGCGTAAGTCTTACTTTTCCTTCCAGATCTTTTTGCCGCTCATATTCGTTATAGGCATTCTCCAATGGAACCGGCATCATTTGATATTTTACCTGACGGTACTGCTCATCATTGTTGCCGGATTTTAAAATACATTCCGAGATACTCTTTTCCAATATGATCTTACATTTTGTTTCAGACACATGCCCCCAGAAATCTACAAGAGAATGGAAACCCTGATCTTTGGTTACGATAGCCGCTTTTGTGATCTGACATTTTTCAATCAACTCTCCCAATTTTGTAGCTATGTAAAAATCCAGCGCATTCTTCCTCGTCGTACGGAGTTTATATAAATATATTTGCATGGAAGGATGAAAAAGCTTTAAAGAAATCTGCTTGCGGATATTACGGGCGCATTCACTGTAAAATATGTACAGCCTGTCTTCTGACGTCAGGAACTCATATCCTGTAAGTCCTTCATTGGCGACATTTTCATAGTCAATCAAATATAACATGACAGCATATTCCTTTCCAAATATTAACTGTATGTTTATACTATCATATTTTTGTGTTTAGCGCAATAAATTCTACAAAAATTCGGAAATATCATAGATGTTGATAGGTTTTACTGTTAGTAAAATACTCCAACCTTTAGCTTTCTGAAAAGAATTCCCATAAAAGCTTTGGTGATATGTACACAGGAACACCCCCGCGTATACGGGGAAAAGCTCATTTTACAATCCAATTACAACAAACTACAAGGAGCACCCCCGCGTATACGGGGAAAAGGATATGGACCATAACAGTCTTTTGGATGTTTTGGGAGCACCCCCGCGTATACGGGGAAAAGGATCCGACATAGATTTTGTAGAGAATGGCTGTAGGAGCACCCCCGCGTATACGGGGAAAAGACAAGCTCCACTAAGTATGTATCTTCCGCAATGGGAGCACCCCCGCGTATACGGGGAAAAGAGGCGCGGTGATACCGGTTGGATATCTACCTAGGGAGCACCCCCGCGTATACGGGGAAAAGGAAACTCTTTAGAAAACGAATCTAACCTGTCTAGGAGCACCCCCGCGTATACGGGGAAAAGTACAACACTCAATCTTACTGGGAGAAGTGGAGAGGAGCACCCCCGCGTATACGGGGAAAAGCCCCCATCTATATCAACAGTGTCATTGAATTTAGGAGCACCCCCGCGTATACGGGGAAAAGACAAGCTCCACTAAGTATGTATCTT
>CAJUMT010000247.1 GCA_910587495.1 uncultured Lachnospiraceae bacterium
AAGATGACAGAGGGATTTTTCATTGAAGACGGGGTGTTGTTATCTTATACAGGGAGGGACGAGATGATTATCGTTCCAAAAGGCGTCCATACGATCGGGAAGGAAGCCTTTAAAGCCTGTGTTTCTTTGAAAAAGGTCGAATTGCCGACAGGACTGCAATGTATCCGGGCCGGAGCCTTTAAAGGATGCCGAAAGTTAGAGGAAGTGAAGCTTCCGGATACGGTGTGTGAGGTGGGCGCCTATGTCTTTCACCGCTGTCATTCACTGCGGGAAATATCGCTGCCGCTTTCTGTCAGGGCGCTGGAGGATTGCGCGTTTCTCTACTGTGACAGCCTTAAGGAAGTCAGGATTCCGGGCGTTATCGTGATAAAAAAACAGGCCTTTGTAAATGACGTCAGACTGGAAAGAATTGAAATATCCAAAGATCTTCAAAAAGAATGTATCTGCGACGTCTTTACCGGGTGTGGAAGTCTTTCGGATATTTCTTTTGCAGATGGGGAACACTGGCAGTTTTCCAACGCGGTGGAGGCGGCAGAGGCGGGGAACTGCGTACCTGAACTGGTCCGGGCGATCGCGGTGGATATTCTGCGAATGATGGAGCTTAACGGACGGTGCTTGGTAAAATTTTTGACCAATTTAAAGCATGTAGAGATATTAGAAGGTATTGAAAAAATAGGAAAAAGCTGTTTTTTTGACAAAAGAGGGATTTTATCTGTAAAATTTCCGAAAACCTTAAGAGAGATTGAGAGCCGTGCATTCAGAAACTGTATCAATCTGGAAACCGTGCATTTTCAGTCCGAATCGGTGCGGATTCACGAAGATGCGTTTAAAAACTGCACTTCTTTAAAGCAGATTCAGATGCCGGGCGGCGCTTGTTTCCGCTTGGAGGGGATCGGCGATATATCAGAAAAAGGATTCCCGGAACTGGTGCGTATGATCCACAGTCAGGTGCTTGGAAATTTCAGGATCAGCGGGACGATTCTTTTAAAATATCTCGGGTATGAATCCCGGGTGGTGGTGCCGGAAGGGATTACCGCTCTTGCAGAAGAAGCATTTGCAGGCAAAGAATCCATTGACCGCATACTCCTGCCGGAGAGTCTTCGCAGGATCGGCGCGGAAGCGTTTAAGGACTGTCTTTTGCTGCAAACGATATCTTTGCCGCCCGGAATTGAGTACATCGGCCCGAGCGCTTTTGAAAACTGTGTCAAACTGATCCGCGTTTTTCTGCCGCCAGACCTTACAAAGGTGGAGAAGGGTACTTTTAAGCGCTGTCAGGTATTAAAAGAAGTAAGCTTTGGCCGGGACATCCAGGTGATAGAAGAGCAGGCTTTTTATGGATGCGGGGCTTTAAAAGAGATGTCTTTGCCGGAAAGCCTTACTTTTATAGGGGAGATGGCCTTTTACCGCTGCCGCGGGTTGGAGCGGATTGATCTTCCTGACAGTGTGGAAACGGTAAAAAGCCTTGCTTTTGCAGAGTGCGGTGTGAAAAAAGCGAAGATCCGCAGAACCGGCAGGTCGTGGGGAAACGGCGTTTTTTTTGGCTGTAAAAGATTAAAAAAGATTGAGCTGGAAGATGGGGTTGTCCATATTCCGGATCGGTTTGCATATGGATGTATTTCCTTGCATGAGATATCAGTGCCGGATACCATTCTGTCCGTGGGAAGAAATGTATGGGAAGATACGCCTTTTCTTGAAAACTGGCTGCAAAAAGGACAGGAAACAGAGCAAAAGATCCTGTGGGATGGGCGGAATCTGTTGGGGTGCGTGCGTCTTTCGGCAAAGACCCGTGTGGTGGCGGGGGGCGCTTTTTACGGAAATACAAAGATCACGCAGATCGATCTGTCAGGCGCCTGTCAGGTGGGCGCTGCAGCGTTCAAAGGCTGCAGCCGACTTACGCAGGTGGTGTGGCCTTCGGCTCTGCACAGAGCCGAGGAGGAAGTATTTGCAGGATGTACTGCGTTAGAGCGGGTGACCGGCCCGTCGGAAGCGGACATACACTGGCAGTCTGTGGAAAAACACGCTTTTTATCTTTGCAGAAAGCTGCGGGCGCTCTGCTTGGATCAGGTAAAAACAGTCGGCGAGGGGGCTTTTGAGGATACGGATTTTTTGTCGCTTTCAGAAGATGGATTGTCTGTTGCGGGAGATATCGTCCTACAGGCGAATGCATCTGAAGGGGAAATCCGTTTACCGGAAGGAATCCGTAAGATTGCGCCTTTTGCTTTCGCGGGAAATGTGAAGATTACAAAAGTGGTATTTCCGGCATCTTTGGAGTCTGTCGGGGAAGGCGCTTTTTTTGGATGCAGGAATCTCTCGGAGGTGAGCTTTCAGAACCATCTTTGTGTCTTGGGGCCGCGGGCTTTTGAAAAATGTATGTCCCTTCGTCAGATTGACCTGGATACAGACAGGGCGGGCGCAGCAGCGTTCGCTTATTGCATTTCTCTTGAAAAAGCGGCGCTTCATAAAGTGAAAGTACTGGAAGAACGACTCTTTGAAGGCTGTAAAGGATTGGAAATATGTATTTGTGAAGGCGCGCGGGAAGTCAAAGACTTCTGCTTTAGCGGCTGCGGACGATTGAAAGAATTTGACCTGCAAAAGGTCCGTGTAGTGGGAGCGCGTGCTTTTTCCGGCTGTGACAGCCTTGCGTGCGTGACATTTTCAGACGATACCTGTATCCATGCGCATGCGTTTGAAGACTGCGGACGGCTGAAAGTGGTTTGTATAAAAGGAAGCAAAGGCATACTGCATCTAAGAGAATACGCTTTTAGCGGATGCACGGCGCTGACCTGTGTGGCGGAGCGGGGGCAGAAATGGGAGTTTTGTACTTACAGCGATATTTGTTCAGAGAGGCTTTCCCAGACGGCACGGTTGATTTTTCATAGTGCTTTTAGCTGTTTTGAGATAGAGAAACAAGAGATTCTCTGCGCGTATCATGGAGCTGGAAAATATATAAAAATACCGGATGGAATCCGCAGGATTGCGCCTGAGGTATTTCGGGATATTTTAATGCTTGAAGAAGTTGAGATACCAAAAAGTGTCATGTATATCGGCGCGCGGGCCTTTCATGGAACCGCTTGGTTAGAACGATTACGGCAGAGATGTCCGATGGTAATTGTAAACGGTATGCTTTTGGACGGTTCTGCATGCCAGGGGGAAGTGACGGTGCCGGAGCATATTTCCCTGGTATGCGGATGGGCGTTCGCAGGCGGAATGAATATAAAAAAGATCCGTTTTTTGTCCGACCGGGTGCGTGTGGGCGAGTATGCTTTCAGAAATTGTATCTGCCTGGAAGAGATTCTGCTGCCGGACGGTACGTCTGTCAGGATTACGGGAATTGAAGACCGGAAAAAAGATCTTCCGGCGCTGGCGAAACAGGCGGTGATGGACAGTCTGAACTGCTTTAAGACGGGAGAAGACGGCGTATTGACGGAGTGTACCGGCAATATAGCGAAACTTAAGGTGGCAGAGGGGATTACGGCGATCGGAGACGGCGCGTTTCAGGACGGGAATCTGCTGACGGAGATTATATTTCCATCGACAGTGAAAATTATAGGAAAAAACGCTTTTTCCGGTTGCAAATGGCTGAAAGAAGTACACAGGGCAGAAAGCGTGGAACAGATTGAATCGCAGGCATTTTCCGGATGCGGGCAGCTGCGGCGTATAAGACTGTCAGACGCGTGCTGGAAAATCGGGGCGAGGGCTTTTGAAAACTGTACGTCTTTAGAAGAAATTCTGCTGCCGGAAGGAATAGAGGAAATACCGGATAAAGCTTTTTATCGATGCCACAGCCTGCAAAACGTGGTTCTTCCGTCCACAGTCAGAAAAATAGGAAAAGAGGCTTTTGCTTTTTGCCGCAGACTTAAAAAGGTGCAGATGCCGGAAGGAACTCGGATCGAAGAGCGGGCGTTCGTCGGGTGCGGGGGAGAAGAAGGATGCGTTATCGGAAACTGGGAGGTACAGGACTGACAGTCTCAGAGACAGGCTTTGGTACGATTCCTGTCCTTAAAGGCAGCGTTCCTGTGCTGCCGGATTATTATAATTTAAATGACGAAGAAGCGATCGCTGTGATGGAACATGCCTTTTTGCTGGGTTGTAATTTGTATGATACTGCCATCGTGCCGGAATACGGGGACGCGGAAATAAAATTGGGGAAATTTGCGGCTTATATAGGCAGAGAAAAGGTCATTATCTCGGATAAAGCCCGTTTTTTCGACGGAAATGAGATGTATCAGGCGGTCTTAACGTCTTGTGTAAATCTGGATACCTGGGCAGATCTGTACTTTGTCCATCAGGCAGATGCCGAACATGAAGACGAGATGTTCAAAAAAGGAGGAGCGCTTGATGCACTGACAGAATTGAAACAGGAAGGACGGATCCGTTTCGCAGGCGTGGCATCCCATTATTATGATACGCTTCTTCGCA
>CAJUMT010000248.1 GCA_910587495.1 uncultured Lachnospiraceae bacterium
GATTGTCAAAATCAAATACAAAAAACCGGCATGTGCCGTCCGCAAGAAGGGGATACACGCCTAACACATCGGAACCGTCCTCTTTCATCCTTCGCAGATGACTTATGATTTTCTCAGGTGTAAGCTTTGTCCATTCCCTATGCTCACATGCCTCGCAGCTTTGCTTCTCACCTCGCTGTTTGGGACAAAGGCGGTTATTCCACTGGGGAAAATATCTGCCCTTTGCTCCTCTCTTTGCATATACATCGGTTCTGCCCCAGAACATAGAAAAATATCGGTTTGCCAGATCTTTAGTGATAAATTGGCTCAAAATGCGTTCGCCCTGATCCGGATCGTATTCCTGGATATTTTCTATCTTTTCCGCAAATACATTTTCCGTATCATATGGAATGTTTGCTTTATCCAGCTGTTCTTTCAGTCTTTTATTTTCATCCTGAAGGCTCCGTACTAATCTCCGAAGTGAATCCAGATTATAGGCTTCTATATTCATGAAATTGGCACTCTTGTCATACAAATATCTCTATCAGCGGCATTTATAAAGTTGTGATCTTGCTGTAAAAAATATAGCACTTAATTTCTCTATCACAACAATATCTATCCTACAGCCTTCTATCTGTAAAGTTTAAAATTTTATCAAAACAGTTTATTTTTAAACTACTTCTCACAAACATGTACATATGCTGCAATCCAAATTCCAGTTCCATAAAAGAAAAAGAGCCTCAGATTTCTCTGAAGCCCTCCAACTTTTCCCATTAAATTTATATTGGGTTATATTACATAGTCCCCATCTGTTTTGCAACCTCAGCCGCAAAGTCTTCATTCTTCTTCTCCAGGCCTTCACCCGTCTCAAAACGTACAAAGCCTTTGACTACAACATTGGCATTGTTTGCTTTTGCGACCTGTGCCACATATGCAGATACAATCTGCTTGCCGTCTTCTGCTTTTACATATACCTGGTCTAACAGGCAGATCTCTTTTAACTGTTTGTTCAGACGTCCCATAACAGCGCCGGAAATTACTTTCTCCGGTTTTCCTGCCATTTTCGGATCGTTCTCGATCTGCGCTTTGATGATCTCCAGCTCATGTGCTTTATAAGCCTCATCCACTTCGCCGTTGTTTGTGTAGATCGGCTTTAAAGCTGCAATCTGCATCGCAAGGTTCTTTGCCATCTCTTTGATATCATCGTTGACCACGTCTGTCTGAATATCCACCAGAACGCCAATCTTGCCGCCTGCATGGATATAGGAAGCAATAAAGCCATTCTCCTCTTTTACCTGCTGGAAGCGGCGAATATTCATATTCTCACCGATCACTGCGATCTGTGCCGCCAGCTCTTCTTTTACAGTCTTGCTTGTATCCAGCGCCCAGCTCTCAGCCATAAATGCATCGATATCCGCCGCGCTGGTGGTCAGTGCTTGTGCAGCCACATCCGCCACATAACCCTGGAACTTCTCGTTCTTTGCCACAAAATCTGTCTCTGCGTTTACTTCTACGACGACCGCCTGCTTTGCATCGTCAGACAAAGCGGTTGCTACGATACCCTCTGCTGCGATACGACCTGCTTTCTTCTGTGCGGTTGCAAGACCTTTCTCTCTTAAGAAGTCTACAGCTTCCTCCATATTGCCATCGGTAGCTGCCAGCGCCTTCTTACAGTCCATCATGCCTGCACCGGTCATCTCTCTTAACTCTTTTACCATTCCTGCTGTAATAGCCATAATATCACTCCTCCTGTGGAACCGTATTACTCCTCTGCGGGAGTCTCGTCCATATATTCTCCTTCTGCATCATACGCATCTGCTTCTTCTGCCTCGCCCTGTCTTGCTTCCACTACAGCGTCTGCCATCTTGGAAACGATCAGTTTTACCGCGCGGATCGCATCGTCGTTACCCGGAATTACATAATCCAGTTCTTCAGGGTCGCAGTTGGTATCGCAGATACCGATCAGCGGAATACCCAGCGTATGGGCTTCCTGTACGCAGATTCTTTCTTTCTTTGGGTCAACAACGAAGATCGCGTCCGGAATCCGTTTCATCTCTTTAATTCCGCCTAAATTCTTCTGCAGCTTCTCCATCTCTTTTTTCAGCGCAATTACTTCTTTTTTAGGCAGCACGTCAAAAGTACCGTCTTCCTGCATGGTCTCGATCTGTTTTAATCTGCCGATTCTGCCCTGGATGGTCTTAAAGTTGGTCAGCATACCGCCTAACCATCTTTCATTTACATAGAACATACCGCAGCGCTCCGCTTCAGCCGCAATCGCGTCCTGCGCCTGCTTTTTAGTACCTACAAAGAGAATGCTTCCGCCTTCCGCAGCAATCTGCGCCACTGCTTTGTAAGCTTCGTCCACTTTACCTACGGATTTCTGCAGGTCGATAATGTAGATGCCGTTCCTCTCTGTGTAAATGTACTCCGCCATCTTAGGATTCCATCTTCTGGTCTGATGACCGAAATGTACACCGGCTTCCAGTAACTGTTTCATTGAAATTACGCTCATTATTTTTCCTCCGTTTTTGGTTTTTCTTCCGCGGGACTTTCGCTTTTGAGAGAACCTTACAGGCACCGCCCTCAAAATACATCCGCGTGATTACTAGCACAATTTACCTGTGCAAACAGCCTTAACTACTATAGCACAGCCCTTTCCCGGTGTCAAGCTCCAGACTTGCATATTTCATCAGTCTTTTGACTCAATCAGGATCAGGATACCCTTTTTTATAAATATTTCTGTCTGTTCCCCGGCAATCTCGTTGGACACACCCAGACTCCCGCTGCCAAAAACAGTAAGACAGTGGTCTGTCAGCGGATATTTTGCCCCCAGCAATGTTACCCCTTCCGCCTGGGTAGTAAAAGGAATCAGAGAAAAATAGGTTCCGTACTGCTCTTTTTTCGTGATACGGTGGTATCCTTCGATCAGGCGTATCCGGTTATGCCGGTCCAGAATCAGACATTCCACGCCTTTTTGCAGGGGAAGATACAAAGTCTGGATATTTCCCAGCACATGATCCAGTCTGCTGCCGGTTCCTCCCAGAATTACGATCCGGCTGCTGCCCAATTCAAGCGCCAGCTCCACGGCGATCTGCGTATCCGTCGCGTCTTTTTTAGGATTAAATTCCCGGATGCATATCTGCGTATGCTCCTTATACCATGCCAGAATCTTCGGATCCAGCGTATCAAAATCTCCCACTATATGCGTAGGAAAAATTCCCTGCGCATAACAAAACGCCAGTCCTCCGTCCACACCGATAATCCGGTCATATGTCTCTTTCAATATTTCAAGGGCAAGATCAGTCTCGATCCCGCCCCCTGTAATGATCAGCGTATTCATTTTATCTGTTCAGAATCTCCATAAAATCTCTTACGTTTTGCGCCACATCGCCGGCATATACGGCGGAACCCGCCACGATCACATTAGCGCCTGCATCAAGGACCACCTGCACATTATTCTTTTTGATGCCTCCGTCTACTTCGATATCCGTCTCAAGTCCCCGTTCTGTCAGTATCCGGCGAAGGTCCTGTATCTTTTGGGTAGATTCGGGAATATAAGCCTGGCCCCCAAAACCCGGCTCCACGGTCATCAAAAGAATCATATCAACTTGCTCCAGCACATCTGTCAATACACTAATTGGAGTCTTTGGCTTTATGGATACGCCTGCTTTGACCCCTTTGTCCAGGATTTTTTGAATCGTCTGCTTCAGGTCCTTACACGCTTCATAATGTACCGTAATAATATCTGCGCCGCAGCGGACGAACTCATCTATATAGCGGTCAGGATCTACGATCATCAAATGTACATCCAACACCAGGTCTGTGATCTTACGGACTGACTCCAACACTGGCATGCCAAAAGAAATACTTGGAACAAACATACCGTCCATAACATCATAATGCAGGTACTTGGCCCCGCCCAGTTTCGTATTTTCAATATCTTCTCCAAGATGAGCAAAATCCGCCGATAAGATAGACGGTGATAAAATGTTTTTCATTAGATATACCTCCTTTTTTCTCTCTCCTTCAGTTCCTCAAAAAGCGCCGTATAACTTTCATAGCGTTCTTTATGGACAGCACCGTTTTCTACTGCCTGTTTGACCGCGCAGTCCGGTTCATTTATATGGACGCAGCCCTGGAAACGGCATCTGCCCTCATAGGCTGCAAACTCAGGAAAACTGTATCTTAACTCTTCTTTCTCCATGGGTCCTAATTCCAACGAGCTGAATCCGGGCGTATCAAAAATGTAGCCGCCGTTTTTCAGGCAAAAAAGCTCGCTGTGCCTGGTCGTATGTTTTCCTCTGTCAATCTTCACACTGATATCACCAGTCTCCATACCCGCCTGCGGCACCAAAAGATTAATCAATGTAGATTTTCCCACACCGGACGGCCCTGCGACAGTGGTGGTATGGTTTTTTAAAAGACTGTCCAGTTCTC
>CAJUMT010000249.1 GCA_910587495.1 uncultured Lachnospiraceae bacterium
AGAGCTCCTTTGCCATGATACACATCTCTTGGTAATGTAAAACGTGCCATAAAAATACCCCCTGTATTATTTTATTTTTATTTAAAACCCTATAAAAATCCTTATATCATAAAAAACATACCCTGTAAATTTTTCAAATGGTCTCCGCCGCTTAAGAATATCCTTCCTTACGGCGGAAACCTTATATATTTACACTAATACCCTCTAAAGAATTACAGTGCGTCGATAGCTGCTTTCACAACTTCCGGACGTGCCGGGATCTTCGTGATACGAGCGCCTGTCGCATTGTAAATTGCGTTCAGGATTGCCGGGTGCGGAGCCGCCAGCGGTCCCTCGCCACAGCCTGCTGCGCCGTAAGGTCCTAATGGACGCGGATGATTCTCCTGATAGATCAGTTCGATATCGTCCGGGATGTCGTTCGGATACGGGATACCGCATCTTTGCAGCGTCGTATGTTTCTGAATATCTTCAAAGTCCTCGGAAAGAGCAAGACCGATACCCTGTGCAATTGCACCCATTACCTGGCCGTCTACAACGATCTTATTGATGATTGTACCGAAGTCAGATACCATGGTGAATTTCACAACTTTGACTTTACCTGTAGCCATCTCTACGCGGACAACCGGCAGGGAGATACAGTACATATATACGGAGAACGGATTACCCTGTGCAGTTTCCATGCTACAGTCGGAGCACTCGGTTGCTACCCATTTACCCTCATGTTTCAGCGGGATGTTCTCTGCCTTCATCTCTTCGTAGGTGCGGAAGGTTCCGTCCGGTTTCTTCATAGCTTCGATCAGAAGTTCGCAAGCTACGCGGGTTGCGTTACCAGACATAACATTGGAACGGGAACCGCCTGCAGGACCAGAGTTCGGCGTCAGGCCTGTATCGTTCATAACCAGTTTAATCCTGTCAGGTGTAAAGCCTGCCTGACGAAGAGTCTCATGCGCGTGGGTCAGCGTACCGATGTCAGCGCCCTGTCCATGATCTTCCCAGGAATTGTAGATGGTAACAGTATTGTCTGCATTCAGCTCTGCCCATGCTTCGGAAGAGTCTACGCCGTCAAGACCGCAACCATAGATACCAAGAGATACGCCGACACCATATTTATATTTGCCGCCTTCACTCTGGTTCTTGTTCAGCTCTTCTGCATATGCTTTATTTGCCTGATATTTCGGGCGAGCCAGATCAAACAGGTCTTCCAGACAGTATACGTCCGGTTTGCAGCCGTTCGGTGTGGTGGAGCCTTCAGACTCTTTATAGCAGTTCATAGCGCGGAACTCGAACGGATCGATGCCCATCTTGGCAGCCATCACATCCAATGCGATATCGCCGCCCATGAAGGACTGCGGTGCGCCGTAACCACGGAATGCAGCGCCGTATGCATGGTTCGTACATACAGTCTGAGATTTATTGCGGATATTCTTAATGTCCATACCTGCGCCGACAAACTGGCTCAAACGAAGAGTCAGAAGATCGCCGAACTCGGAGTACGGGCCATGATCGATATAGTTATCGCCTTCGAGAGCAAGAATCTTGCCTTTCTCGTCTGCTGCCATCTTGATCTTTAAGAAGCCCGGACTTCTCTTACCTGTATAAGTAATCATCTGATGCATGTTGAAGTTCAATGCTACCGGACGATTGGTAACCAAAGTTGCAACACCGACTAACGCCTCGATGGTCGGGGAGAATTTATAACCGAATGTGCCGCCTGCGTGCAGCTGAATCAGCCTTAATTTCTCAGGAGCAACGCCGATACCTTCGCAAATCATAGCGTGATGCAGATGGATACCGATGGATTTGGAGTGGATCGTCACACGACCTTCTTCATCTGTATAAGCGTAAGCAACATCAGGCTCGATGGGAAGATGCGGCTGACGGGAACAATATGCTTCTACTTCTACCACGTTCGGAGCACTCTCCATGATCGGAGCTGTCTCATCGCCTTTGATACAGTTGGTTTCATAATATACGTTCGGCGTACCCGGATGGATCTCGATTGCATCGGGAGCCATTGCTTCCGGAGCGGACATATAAGCCGGTAATACTTCCAGGTCAACTTTTACTTTTGCTGCCGCTGCTTTTGCGTGTGCTTCTGTATCTGCACAAACCATAGCGATCGCATCACCATACTGGAATACTTTCTCATCACAGAGGATCGGACGATCCCATCCGTCGCCTTTGTTAGTCGGGAATGTGATAAGACCGGTAATTCTGTTCTTTCCAGGAACGTCTTTGTAAGTGATAATCTTCTCTACGCCGGGCATCTTCTCAGCTTCTGTAGTGTCGATGCCTTTAATATTTGCGTGAGATACTTCTGCCTGCACCAAAGCGATCTGCAGTGTGTTATCCGGCAGGTTCTTGATCTCGTCAGCGCCGAAGTTCCAGCTTCCTGTTACCTTCGCTGCGCCTGAAGGACGCTCATATCTGGTTCCGAGGATCTTATTGTATGTAGGTACAAACATAAGGTCTTCTTTTGTCTTCTCACCGCGCATTACTTTTGCAGCATCCATAACTGCATCGATAAGCGGTTTGTATCCGGTACAGCGGCAGAGGTTTCTGTTCTTGTTGAACCAGTCGCGGACCTCTTCTCTGGTCGGAGACGGATTGTTCTCAAGAAGCACTTTTGCACTCATGATAAAGCCAGGAGAACAGAATCCGCACTGTGCGCATCCATGAGCAACCCATGCTGCCTGCAGCGGATGCAGATTGTCAATTGTACCGATTCCTTCAATCGTCTCGATCTTTGCGTAATCCGCTACTTTTGACATCTTTGTGATACAGGAACGCGTTACCTTGCCGTCCATGATGACGTTGCAGGCGCCGCAATGTCCTTCGCCACAGCCGATCTTACAACCGGTCAGGAGCAGACGGTCCCTGAGTACCTGAGCAAGCGTTTCATCACCCTGAATAACGATCGTACGCTCTACCCCGTTGATAATTAACACCCTTTTGATCATTCTATGACCTCCTTAAATATATACTCATTGCACACATCCGTCTCCATACACTGTGAAAAACCCTCTTTCCAAACAGCACTCCTTATGCTAAAATGAGAGAAAACAAAGGAGAAACAATTATGGAACTTAATGAAATCCACGCAAGCATGGTAACACTGGAAGTAACCGATGAAGCTACAGGAGAAACATTCCGCCGCGAACTTCCCATTGATTTTTATGAGACAGCCAACTTCCTCCGCCTGAAAGGAGAGGATTTAAACGGAAATCCCAGCGAACTGGTATTTGTCTCTGACACTGGTATGCGCCGTCTGAAAGATCTGACAGGACATGGCGCCGACAGCGATCCCTGCGGCACTCATGGTTAAAATGCACAATAACTTTGTTGTATATTTAACAAGATACTCCATTTTCGCCAACAAGTCAACGAATATATTAGATTCTTATTATTCTATTTTGAGAATAATAGTGAGAAATTACTGAAAACACGCAATAATTTTTGTGCATATTAACTACATTTTATTCAGAAGGGTCTATTACTTATGAATATTATCTTATTTGGATGCGGGCAGGGCGGGCAGATGGCTGCCAGATGGCTCCCCGCAGATACAAAACTGATCGCCTTTGCAGACAACAATCCCTCCAGATGGGGAACCTGTTTTGACGGTGTCCCCGTCGTAGAACCCGGACAGATTCCGTTTCTTGCACCGGATATAGTCTTTATCACCGTAATCAACAAAGACTTTGCCCGCGAGATAGAGGAACAGCTCCTAACTTTGGGATATTCAGGAAAGATTAAGACCCTGGAACCTCTCCGCCAAATGATGGATTTAAGGCTTGCTCATCTGCGCCTGCTTTCAGCCGAGATCCTAAGAAGAGACCTTCCCGGCGCCGTGGCGGAATTAGGCGTTTATCAAGGTGCGTTTGCCGCCGAAATCAACCGTCTCTTTCCTGAAAAAAAGCTTTATCTGTTTGACACCTTTACAGGATTTGATCCCCAGGATGTGGCGTCTGAAAGAGAACACACGTCCAAAAGCCGGGCATCGGCAGGGGACTTTGGAGACACCAGCGCAGAACAAGTACTCTCCCGCCTTCCCTTCCCCAAGCAGGCTGTTCTGTGTAAAGGACATTTTCCGGACACCCTTCCCGAGGACCTGCCGCCTCTTGCTTTTGTAAACCTGGACCCGGATCTGTACGAACCTGTTTTGCAGGGACTTCATGCCTTCTGGCCGAAGCTGGTACCAGGCGGCGCGATCATGATCCACGATTACAACAGCACGCAGTTTGAAGGCGCAGGAAAAGCCGTCCGCACCTTCTGCGACGAGAAAAAATTAACCGCACTTCCCCTGCCGGATCTGCACGGAAGCGCGGTTCTGATCAAACAATAAATTTAATTTATGCATT
>CAJUMT010000250.1 GCA_910587495.1 uncultured Lachnospiraceae bacterium
CCGCATCCACTTCGATCAGCAGATCGCTGATCACGCCCAGAATATTCGGATCGCATTTTTTTGCTTCCACGACGGCAAACCGGTACTCTTCCCTATAATCATACGCCGCCAGGGCTTCTCCGGCGATCGCCAGTTCTTCCAGAGATAAATTATTATTTCTGAACAAAAAGAGCGCATTTTGATTACAGCAAAATTCCAGTGCGTCCCGAAGGTCTTTATCTTTGGGATGGCGCAGCTCCTGCATTCGGCTGGTATCCATGTAAAGTCCATAATACAAAGCGGTCGAAAGCCTTTCATCCAGACCTGCGGGCCTTTTCTTTTTGTTCTCTTCGCTGTAAAAATCCGACTGGCAAAGCATGTCCCACACAATAGTCGCGCAAGAGCCGTAATTATCCCGGACATCCCTCAGATCCGGTAGATCTGCCGTCTTCGCTTTATGATGATCAATAACCGCAATGGTCTTCCCTGTAAATTCCTGCACATTCTTTTCTTTATACTGGCAGTCCACCAAAAGTAAAAGTTCGGGCTCCTTTTCTAAAGCTTCCATATGCTCAATGGGAATCTCAAGATGTTTCACCATCAGCGCCAAATTGCTTTTTTGAATGGCGTTCTTCCCGCCGTAAATCAGTCGGGCTTTTATACCATGCTCCTGCAAATACAGGTAGATGCCGTAACCGCTGGCAATTGCATCCGCATCCGGATCATTATGGCACTGAATGACTATATCTTTAAATTGTAATAACTGTTCCGCTTTCACTGTTTTCCTCCTGAAATATATGTCACAATCAATTTTATTTTTTTAATGTAACATAATTTCTTCTAAAAAACAACGGCTACCCGATCTCCCGGATCAGATTTACCATCTCGATGGCTCCAAGCGCACAGTCATATCCTTTATTCCCTGCTTTCGTACCTGCGCGCTCTATGGCCTGCTCAATATTTTCTGTAGTGAGGATGCCGAACATAACCGGGATTCCGCTGTCTAAAGAGACTGCTGCAATTCCCTTGGACACTTCGTTGCATACATAATCATAATGGCTTGTACTGCCCCGGATCACAGCGCCTAAGCAGATCACCGCGTCATACTTTCCGCTTTTTGCCATTTTTGAGGCAATGAGCGGAATCTCAAAAGCACCGGGAACCCATGCCACATGGATATCCTCTTCCGCCACATCATGGCGGAGTAAACCGTCCACAGCGCCGCTTAAAAGCTTCGATGTGATAAATTCATTAAAGCGGGACGCAACAATCCCGATCTTTATTTGTTTTGATACCAGTTTTCCTTCAAATGTTTTCATTGTTTCATGCTCCTTTTGATTAAAGTTCCACTCCATCCCTTAAGCGCCCGGGTATAGATCAATTCCCGGCCGCCTGCGGCATCCGCTCATTGATCTGGGCGCTTAAGGGATTTCGCTGATTTTCAAAATTTAAAATATGTCCCATGCGCTGCTGTTTTGTCTTAAGGTAAAACAGGTCGTGGGCAGTGGCCTCCACCTGGATCGGCACGCGTTCTACGATCTCCATGCCAAACTCCGAAAGCTGGTAGACTTTGTCCGGATTGTTTGTTAAAAGGCGTATACTTTTTACTCCCAGGTCTTTGAGAATCTGGGCGCCTGTGTAATACTCTCTCTGATCTCCTTTAAATCCAAGCGCCAGATTAGCTTCCAGCGTATCCATGCCGCGCTCCTGCAATTCATAAGCCCTCAGCTTGTTAATCAGGCCGATTCCTCTGCCTTCCTGACGCATATAAAGCAAAATTCCCCTGCCTTCCTCTTCAATCTGCGTCATGGCAGCGGCAAACTGCTGGCCGCAGTCGCAGCGCAGCGAGCCGAAGGTATCGCCTGTCAGGCATTCTGAATGGACACGGCATAAGACGTCTTTTCCGTCCCCGACTTCCCCTTTTACCAGCGCCACATGATGTTCCCCGTTTATCTTGTTTACAAACCCATATGCCGTGAAATCTCCGTATTTGGTAGGCATCCGGGTGACGGTCACACGCTCCACCAGCTTTTCACGGCATTTACGGTAATTCTGTAAATCCTGAATTGTGATAAATTTCATGTCCCATTTCTTCGCAAGTTCCATCAGTTCGGGCGTCCGCATCATGGTTCCGTCTTCCCGCATGATCTCACAGCAGAGGCCGCAGGGTTTTAAGCCTGCCAGCCTGCATAAATCCACCGTTGCTTCTGTATGGCCGTTTCGCTCCAAAACACCGTTTTTCTTCGCCAGAAGCGGGAACATATGCCCGGGCCTTCTGAAATCTTCCGGCTTCGCGCCATCTTCCACGCATTTTATGGCTGTGACTGAGCGCTCCGCAGCAGAAATTCCGGTGGTTGTATCCACATGGTCAATAGATACGGTGAAAGCCGTCTCATGGTTGTCCGTATTCTGCATGACCATCTGAGAGAGATTTAATTTCTGTACAAATTCTTCAGACATGGGCATACAGATCAAACCCTTTCCATGCGTTGCCATAAAATTAATATTTTCCGTGGTGGCAAACTGCGCGGCACAGATAAAATCTCCTTCATTTTCCCTCTCCGGATTGTCTGTTACCAGGATAATCCGGCCTCTTTTCAAATCTTCTAACGCCTCTTCTACTTTGTTAAATTGATACATTGCTATTTGCTCCTGTTATAGTTTCTTATTCAAAATCCGTATTTTTCCAAAAATTCTTTTGTAATCACATTCCCGGGCTTCTGTGTCTTTCCTCCGCCAAGCAGCTTCTCCACATATTTTCCGATCATGTCCGTTTCCAGATTTACCAAGCTTCCCTTCCTGCGTTCTTTCAGCACCGTATGTTCCACTGTATGGGGAATTGCCGAAAAGGAAAACCAGTCCTCTCCCGTTTGTGCGACAGTCAGGCTGATTCCGTCTACGGCCACTGATCCTTTCTCCACAATATAACGAAGCACCGGTGCTTCCGCCTGTATGGTATACCAAACTGCCGTGTCATCCCGTCGGATATCCATGACTTTTCCTACGCCGTCCACATGGCCTGCCACGATATGACCTCCGAACCGCCCGTTTGCCGGCATGGCACGCTCCAGGTTCACATGCTGCCCGCTTCCAAGCCCCGCAAGCGCCGACCGGTTCAATGTCTCATGCATCACATCCGCCAGAAAACAATCAGACAAAAGATCCGTGACGGTCAGGCACACGCCGTTTACGGCTATACTGTCTCCGATCCCGGCATCCGTAAGCACCTTTTCTGCCCGAATTGTTAGTACCGCAGAGTGCTGTCCTTTTTGCACCCTTTCCACTACACCGATTTCCTCAACAATCCCGGTAAACATGATGATCTACCTCGCCTTCTATCAAAAAATCTTCTCCCAGACAGATAATCCTGCTGTCTTTTAAAAATACTGCGTCTTCGGGGCAAGGGACTCCCGTTCCTTCCACCGGCGTTTTGGCAGACTGTCCGCCAAAGAGCTTAGGCGCTATGTAAGCTTGTACTTTCTGCACAATTCCGCTTTTTAACGCACTCCAGTTGAGTGTTCCGCCGCCTTCTAAAAGTATGCTGTCTATCTGTTCCTGCCCCAACATCTTCATCAGTTTGGGAAGCTCCACCCGTCCGCCCGCTTCCCCTGCCACCAGCACGCGGCACCCCAATGCTTCATATGTCTTATGTTTTTCCTGATCTTTACAACAAGTTGCCAGGATCGTGGGTACCTGTGCAGCGGTAACAACTACCTGTGCGTCCGTTGGCGTACAAAGAGATGAGTCACAAATCACGCGGATGGGATTTTTTCCGTCTTTCATGCGGCAGGTCAGAAGCGGATCATCAGCCAATACAGTCCCAGCTCCTACCATAATGGCTGTATGCCGATGGCGCTGCCGCTGCACATACGCCCGGGATTTTTCGCCCGTGATCCATTTGGAAGCGCCTGTATACGCGGCAATTTTTCCATCCATCGTCATGGCATACTTCATAGTTACAAAGGGCCGCCCTGTCCGGATATAGTGAAAAAATATTTCATTCAGCCTGTCGCATTCCTTTTGCAGAACATGTTCTGTCACTTCCACGCCATTTTCCCTTAAGATCTGCATCCCTTTCCCGCTTACTAAAGGATTGGGATCCGCAGAACCGACTACAACCCGCCGAATACCTGACGACAGGATGGCATCCACACAGGGTGGCTGTTTCCCGTGATGACAGCAAGGTTCTAAGGTAACATATATTGTCCCTCCTTCCGGCGGCTCCGTGCATGCTTTAAGTGCATTTCGCTCCGCATGAAGCTCTCCATACCGCTCATGCCACCCCTGACCAATAATCCGACCATCTTTTACAATAACAGCTCCCACCATAGGATTCGGTGCGGTCCACCCCTCGCCTTTTTCGGCGAGCTTTAGAGCCAGCT
>CAJUMT010000251.1 GCA_910587495.1 uncultured Lachnospiraceae bacterium
AGTAAAAATGAGGAATATTGCAGGTACTGTTTTGAGAACGGTAAGTTTACTTTCAACGGTACAATGGAAGAAATGGTCGAGATATGTGTACCACACATGGCAGAGGCTAATCCTAATATGAGTGAGGAAGAAGCAAGGAAAGCTATGCTTGAATGGTTTCCGACACTGAAGCGCTGGAAAAGCTGATAAGAAGAACTCCCGGCAGGCATCTTGATGCGACCGGGAGTCCATAGCAATTATTTTACTGCTCCGTTTACAACTCCGTTTAATATCTGTTTCTGGCAGACAACATAGAAAAGCAAAAGCGGCAGAAGCGCCAGCAGATAGGACGCAAACGCCAGGTTATAATTCGTACCAAACTGGGTCTGGAAAGACATCTGCGCCAGCGGAAGGGTATTCATTCCGCTCCCCGACATGATAACCAGCGGCATCATAACGTCGTTCCATACGCTTAATGCCGTAATAACTGCCACAGTGGCATGCATAGGCTTCATGATCGGGAAAATAATCTTCCAGTAGGTCGTCCAGGTGGACGCGCCGTCTACCCGGGCCGCTTCTTCCAAAGCAATAGGAATATTCACTAAATAGCCCGCATACAGCATCAGGTTCATAGGCATATAAAATACCACATAACAGATGATTACACCCACAATATTGGCAATCCCCCACTGCGCGGTCTGTTTTACCAGAGGCATCATCAGGATGGCAAAAGGCACGAACATACCGCTGACAATATACAGATATGCCAGATTGTACCATTTATTCTTCGCCTTATTCCTTCCGATGGCATATCCCACCATAGAGTGCAGAACCACCGAAAGAACCACGGTAACGCCTGTGATCAAAAGGCTGTTCCTTAATGAATTCCAGAAATCCGTCACACGCATGGCCTCCGCAAAGTTAGAGAAACTCCAGGTTTTGGGCAGAGAAAGGATTCCCGCGATACTGTTGGTCATTTCCGACGGCTGTTTAAAGGCAATCACGATGGTCATATAAAGGGGAAATATGATCGTAATAAGCCCGCAGATCAAAAGTATAGTAACAGGCATGTTATATCTTTCTTTTACTTTTCCATTCATTATAACTGCTCCTCCTTACTGCTTGTAAACTGAAGCTGCGCCACTGAGAACGCTACGATAATAACAAAGAACAGGACTGCGTTAGCGCTCTGGAAACCGAACTGCCCGCCTGACATACCATTGTTATAGATCAAAAAGGAGATAGACTCGGTACTCTGCGCCGGCCCTCCTTTGGTCAATGCCATGATTTGGTCGAATACCATCAGGAAGTTTTTGCCAGACAAAACCATGTTGATGCTGAAAAAGGGAATAATCAGCGGGAATGTCAGACTTTTGAATTTTTCCCATCCGGTCGCGCCGTCGATAGACCCTGCTTCATAGACATCCTCCGGCACAGTAGACAGGCCTGATATATAGATAATCGTATTCATAGCAATCGCCTGCCATGCGCAAACAATCACAATGCCCACCCACGCCCATGTGGAGCTGGCAAGAATACTGGTCGTATGGAAAAGTGCCGGGATAATGTATGTAAAAAAGTAGTTAAAGATATAGCCCACAACCAACGCGCCCAGAATATTCGGCAGAAAATACATACCTCTTAATGTACTTTTAAATTTGATCTTGCTGTTCAGCCCCAGGGCAAGTACCAGGCTGATGACGTTGGTCACAATCGTAGCCGCCACAGCCATCTTCAAAGTAAACAGATAGGATTTTCCCACACGCACATCCTGGAACAAATCGATATAGTTCCGGAGGCCTACCCAGTCATAAGACCCATATCCTCTGAAATTTGTAAAACTATAGATCACGCCTTTAATCAGGGGCAGCGTATTAAAAGCAAAGAACAACGCGACCACCGGAATCGTCATTAACATAAAAGTCCGTTTTCTGTCATTTGCATGTTTCATGTTTTCTTAACACCTCTCCCTCTATTGAACACCATTCTGCTTATTATAATCTGCTACCATCTGGATGATATCCCGGTTGTACCTAAGCCAATCCGTGTCAAATTTCGCAAGGAACGCATCCACATCCTGTTCGATCAAGAAGGTCTGGATCTGGGCGTCCACCGCCATCTCAGACGGATAATAATGGTCCTGGTAATCCGCCATCTTACCTTCTTCAATATACTGTTTCATGCCGTCCAGGTTGGGGGCAAGGATAAAGTCCCCGGATTTACAGGGAACCGCGTTCTGGTCGTCCAGATATGCCTGCACGTTCTCATCCGCCAGCAGAAAATCCAGCACTTCATAAACTGCCTCTTTCTTCCCGCTGTCGATGCAGGCAGATGTCACACAAAACTGCAAGTCCACGCCGGAGTTTAACGTATTGCCGTTGGGGTCGCTGCTTCCCGGCGTCACGAAAGAATCAATATCCATATCCGGATTCACAGATTTGATCTGGGGTACCGCATAGCTTCCGATGGCAAACATAGCGGACTCTCCATTTGCGAAGGCTGTACAAGCGTCATTGTAACCATAAGCAAACGGTCCATCCTCTCCATACTCTACGAGTTTTTGCATCTTCTCTGCCACTTCCCTGTATTCATTGGCAAATACGGTCTTTCCGGCGTTCACCTGCTGGCATACATCCGAGGGCGCCAGGTCAACAGCCAGGGAGTTCCATGGCGCCAGACAGGTCCAGGTATCTTTAAATCCAAAATAAAACGGCAGAATACCCTCAGACTTGATGGTATCGCAAAGCGTCATCAGTTCTTCCCAGGTTGTGGGAATCTGCCATCCATGCTGCAAAAACATCTCACGGTTATAAAGAATACCCGCCGCGTTGGCTACATAGGGTACTCCATAGGTTCCAGGCGTGGGGATAAATTCAAGTCCCTCCAGGATATCTACATACCCCTGATTGATGTCTGCAAGTCCCTGATAATCCGACACGTCCGCCAGAATATCAGAATCGATAAAATAAGAGTAGTTGATATCTCCTCCGATTCCAAGCAGGTCCGGATAATCTTCCCGGATAAACCTGGTCTTCATGATAGTCATCGCATCATTGGGAGAATCAATCGTCAGATGGATATTGTCGTGCGTCTCATTGAACGCTTCCTCCAACTGACGGAACACATTTACTGCCTCCGGTTTGTACTGTACCATCTCAATTTCAATCTTTCCGCTGTCGCTTTCATTCGCACCACATCCGGACAGCATCATCGAAGCAGGCATCGTACATGCCAGGAAAAGGCTTAGCATTTTTTCCCTCTTTTTCATCCTTTTTTTGCTCCTTTCTTCTTATGGGCACATTATAACATCCCAAAATGCGTCTATAAATACCCTGTTATTTTCTATTTTATACCAATATAGTGTTTTTTATGGATATATGTAAAGTAATGTGGCATTTTGGTATAATATAAGCTATACTTAATAACGCATCAAAAAAGATATTTACATATGAGGTAAACGACTGTGAAAGATCTTATCTTCTCTGTATTTCCAAACGAAACATTTATAGATTTAAGCCTCTATCAGTTTGGCTGGGAACGCTGCGCGCCGGCGCATTCGTTTGGGCCGGCCACTCGTTCCCACTATCTGTTCCACTACGTCATATCAGGAACAGGTTCTCTGTTAGCAGACGATTCCGAAGGAAATACCAAAACTTACCATATTAAAAGCGGCCAGGGATTCATGATCTTCCCCGGACAGATCAATACCTATACTGCAGACAAGCAGCTCCCATGGGAATACACATGGATTGAATTTGACGGCTTGCGGGTAAAAGAAGCGATCGAGCTGGCCGAACTGTCTCCTGATGCTCCCATTTACCATTCCCGTTCCCATGACCTGCGTGAAACAATGATGCAGGAAATGCTGTATATCGCGCGGCACAAAGATATGCCTCCTTTCCATCTGCTGGGGCATCTGTATTTGTTTTTTGACGCCTTGACCCGTTCTGCCAGCACGATGCGTCTATCCTCCGGCGGAAAACTCCGTGATTTTTATGTCCACGAAGCGCTGGCTTTTATTGAACAAAATTTTCAAAATGACATATCCGTGGAAGACATCGCAGAAAACTGCGGACTGAACCGAAGCTATTTCGGAAAGATCTTTAAAAATACCATCGGAAAGACGCCTCAGGAGTTTTTGCTGAATTACCGCATGACTAAAGCGGCTGAACTTCTGAAGCTTACCCGTCTGTCTATCGGGGATATCAGCAAGGCCGTTGGATATGACAACCAGCTCCATTTTTCAAGGGCGTTTAAAAATATTTACTTAATATCTCCGCGGGAGTGGCGGAATAAAAACCAGGTCAACTTTAAAGTATAACCTGGTTTTACAAATCTTCATATTCACTTTTATACAACACGATTTTTCCTGCTTCT
>CAJUMT010000252.1 GCA_910587495.1 uncultured Lachnospiraceae bacterium
TACTCATCGTTTTTACTCCTGTTATCCTATTATTGTCTTATTGGTAGACAACCTGATCTTCATCCACCGCTTCTCCGTTCAGCACAATATGGTCATAAACGGTCAGTCCGTAACTCGTTCCTTCTTCCACCAGTGTAAATTCTTCATTCTGGGACAGAATGCTGATCTGGCGAAACTGGGTATAACCTTTGTTGATATTATAAACACCTTGCAGCGTACTGCTCATACCGATCTGGAATTTTTCCTGCGTATCATTCTCTACAAGATAAGTTCCGATGGGCAGCTTTTGTTTCCCTGCGGAAAAATCTGACTCTTTCGGGTCCAGATAATAATATTCGTCATCCTCATAGTAAATCGTCATGGACACCCTTTCTACAGAAGGCTGACCATTCTCGTCAAATACCTCTTTTAAAAAACTCTTTTCTTCACTCTCTTCATCTTCATCCAGGAATTTTTTCGGAACCAAATAAAACTCTTTCTCCACAATGGCCGTATTGGGAATCTTAAGTCCTGTTACATCTTCCACCATAAAATCTACATCCACATACCGAAGATCTACAAAACGAACCATGGATGTGTTAAAATCCAGCCTGGCACAGGGAGTCGCCCCCACATAAATAATAGAAAAATCTGCCCAGGCCGTGGTATGGTCTCTTTTGAATTCTACCTGCATGAACTTTCTTTCTTCCTGGGTAAAACCGGCGGCCTCTTCCTCTGTCAGAGGCACAACCAGGCTCCATTCTTCCGAACCAGCCAATTTATAAACGGCTTCTCCTACCTGTATCAAATCTTTTTTCAGGTTTTCTTTCTCATATCCGGACGGGTCCAACATTTCTTCGGTCAAATCATTTACCGTAATCGACTCATAACCATCTGTGTAATAAGCCAGTATACCTATGCCTTCGGCATAGGTGCGCAAAAACATGGAATCTTCTCCTGCTTCGTCCAGGCTTTCCAGCATATTCTGGTTCATCAGATCCATAACAGAACTTTGCAGGGAAGCCTCAAAATCATATACATCCGAAAAGCGGAGATTGTCATACTGACTTATATAGCTTTTAATATCATTTCTGATGATGGAAAAGCTCTCATCTGTCAGATCCACATTTTCCGCATTTTGACGAATCAGATTGTTGATCTCCCCTTTTTCATCTATCGTATAAATCAGAGAAGATGCCGAAACTCTCTCTCCTTCTCTGGCATAATAACTGACGTAGCCGGATGTCTGGGCGCTGTGGACTGCCTCCTGTCTTACCGCGAACCCTGTATAAGAATGATTCACGGCCAGGGTTCCTGCGCTGACTTCATACCCCGATATATGCTCGGTGTTCATCCCCATATAACAAATTACCAGCATATATACTGCCACTGCGCCAAAAAACACAAGGTCGATGTTGATAGGCCTTCTGCTGCGTATATTGACTACTTTTTTCCTTCTGCGGCGCCGCGCCATATAATATATTCCTCCTTACGCACCACTGCGCAATCGAGCCGGAGAGATTTATCTCTCCCTGCTCGCGCACCGGGCGTCCGTCAGCCTACTGACATATTTCATTTGGACGCCCGTGTGCATATAAGAAAAACGGATGTCCTCATATGGGCATCCGCTTATATGTATTTATCTAAACCGTAATCACCATTGATCTGGCAAATTCCGGCAATTCTTCCGTACTCATGGATACGCTAATCACTATCTTGACTTTAAACTGTTCGCTGATCTTATCCAACTGGCGAAGCGTATCCGAAATGTCCTGCCCCTCCAGCTTTGCAATCTTCAAAAATCCGTCCAAGTACATGGCTTCCAGATCATAATCCTGGGAACAAATACCGCAGATAAAACCTATAAACTGATCCGTACTCTGGAGTGGATACTCCGACACGTTGATCAGACGAACTTTATTGTCCAGCTCATGAATGTTGCGGGACGACTTGTCCAGATATACAAGGTTACCGTTCGCCGTCTTAACAGCTTCATGAACGTAATCCAACAGTTTTTTCGTCTTACCTTCACCCTTTACTCCTACAATTAACTGTACCATAGTGATGCCCTCCTTTGGTTCCTGACTTGTTTACGAATATTATAGCATTGTAAAGACCAGAATACAAGAATTAATTCTCCAGGGCAGATAAAAAGCTCTGCATCTCCTGATACAGGATCGCCCGTTCGTCGCAGCCAAGAATAACCGCCACATAACGCGTCCCCTGTTGGTCCTCAAAAAGCTCCACAAGGCATGATTTAGCCGCCATGGTTGTACCGGTCTTACCACCCACTGCAGTCACGCCGTCCGGAACCGTTACTTCGCCCTTGGTAAACAGGTTTGAACTGGACCATGTCTTCTCCACAGCGGACCCGTCCGCCGCCACATAAGATACATCATAGGATGGCGCTTTTATCATATCGATAAAATCATCATATGTCATCGCCTCATTGAACATCAGATACAGATCATACGCCGTCGTATAATGTTCTTCATTGTGCAGTCCGTTTGGATTGACAAAATGTGTATTGGTAGCTCCAATCCGCATGGCTTCTTCATTCATCATTTCCACAAACTGCTCCTGACTTCCCCCAATCTGCTCCGCAATCACATTGGCGGCGTCATTAGCTGACACTGTCAAAAGAGCATACAAAAGCTGACGGGTAGTCAGAACATCTCCTTCCTTTAACTGGGCAGTGGATACACCGCTCTCCGTAAAGGTAATCGCCTCTTTACTGACACTCGTCTGTGCGTCCAAATCCCCATGGCGAAGCGCCACCAGCGCAGTCATTATCTTAGTTGTACTGGCCGGATACAGCCTGTCATGCACATTTTTCGCATATAGGATCTCTTTTGTATCCAGGTTAAAAAAACAGGCCGCCAAGGATCTTGAGGTATCCGCCTCTATAGCCTCCACATCTTCGTTGGCCACACACAGATCCGCGGCAAAATAAGAAATATCTGCTTCTTCTTCCCGGCTTTGCACTCCCAGACCCGGCCGGTCTACCGCAAATGCATCCGAAAGCCCGCTTCCAAAAGAACAGCCGCTTATGGAAAGACTTACGACCAGCACGACCGGGAGGATTATCTTACTTGTACATCTCACGCCACTCCATATCTCCTCTATCCAATGATTTAATCAAGAGTTCCGCGGTCGCAAGATTCGTCGCAATTGGTATATTGTGTACATCGCACAGATGGACCACGTTATTTACATCCGGTTCGTGCGTTTTTGGCTGAACCGGATCACGCAGAAAGATGACCATATCGATCTGATTATGCTCAATCTGGGCACCGAGCTGCTGTTCGCCCCCCAAATGTCCCGCCAGAAACTTATGGACATTTAAATTCGCTACCTCTTCGACCAGACGACCGGTTGTTCCAGTTGCATAAAGCTCATTCTTACAGAGGATCCCTCTGTAAGCGATACAGAAATTCTGCATCAGGACTTTTTTCGCATCATGTGCAATCAATCCAATATTCATATTTGAACCCCCTTGTTAATATTTTCTAGGTTGAAGCCCGACATTTAAGACAATTCCTACACCCATATACAGCATAACAAGTGATGTAAGTCCATAACTGACAAACGGCAGCGGGATACCTGTATTCGGCATCAGACCTGTGGCAACTGATATATTGACCAGGCTCTGAAATGCAATCAGACCGCTAAAACCGCAGCAAATGATCATACCTTCTTTTTCCCTTGCATTTTTGCCGATCCAGAGACACTCCATCACGATAAGAGCAAGCAGGATAATCACTGCCGCACAGCCTATAAAGCCAAGCTCTTCCCCGGTGACCGCAAAAATAAAATCTGTCTGCGGTTCCACGATAAAATTACCGTTCTTCACAGATGAAATATCATTGTTGTATAAACCTTTTCCATATAGCTGCCCGGACCCTATGGCAATGATCGAATTTTGCTGCTGGTATGCGTCGTCCGCATACTCGGTCGGATTCAGCCACGCCATAATCCGCCTGAACTGATAATCATCCAAGATTTGCTGTCCTTCCTGCATAATCAGGTTAATAAAAACCACCGCAGAAGGGATCATAACCGCCATCACGCCAATAATAATTTTGTAACTGAGTCCACTGGCAAAGATCAGCACGCAAAAAACAAATGCGATGGTAAGCGTCGTGGACAGATCCGGCTGCTCTTTGACCAAATAAAGCGGCACCAAAAGCAGCACGCCGGTCGCGATGATCACTCGGAATCGGTTGATTGATTCTTTATATTTTGTAAAAAAC
>CAJUMT010000253.1 GCA_910587495.1 uncultured Lachnospiraceae bacterium
CGCAGAGATTTATATGGCGCGGGGAATTTTATATCGGGAATCGGGAAATATCCAGGCGGCCAACAACGATTTTGCTTCCGCCATAGAATTGGCCTCCAAAAAGGATCTGGTTCTTCTGGGACGGCTTTCCTATTATATGGAGGATTATGCCAAAGCGAAGGAGCATTTGGAGCAGGCTTCCGATAAGAAAGATCAGGAAGCGACCTTTTGGCTGGCAGAACTGTACTGGAAGATGGGCAATAAGGAATATGCCATTACGCTATATCAGCTTTATCTGGAAGGAGAAGCGGAGCACCAGTCCGCTTATGCGAGAGTTGCTTCCTGGCAGATCGAACAGGAAGACTATGACGCGGCTTTAGAGACTTTGGAGGCAGGGATTGCAAAAGGAGACAGCAATGGACTGAAAGAGCTTTTAGGCAATGAGATCGCCGTATATGAACGGAAGGGCGACTTTGCCACCGCGAAGCTTAAGATGGAAAGTTATCTGGAAAGTTATCCTGATGATAAAGCGGCGGCCAGAGAGTACGAGTTTTTGAAGTCCCGTTGAGTTTGTCTTATAAAAGAGTGACGTATTTTTTAAATAAATTTACAGGAAAGGTATTGACAAAGCACCCTCAGGGGTGCTATCTTTATCACAGAAGATGTTAGCACTCTTAAACAACGAGTGCTAACAAAGGAAGGGAGCGAGGCCGTGGAGCTGGATGAGAGAAAGACAAAGATTCTGTACGCAATCATCAAGACCTATCTGGAAACAGGCGAACCGGTCGGGTCCCGGACGATCTCCAAGTATTCGGATCTGAAACTCAGTTCTGCGACAATTCGTAATGAAATGTCCGACTTGGAGGAAATGGGGTATATAGTACAGCCTCATACTTCCGCGGGAAGGATTCCTTCCGACAAAGGATACCGCCTGTATGTAGATCATCTGATGGATGAAAAGAACCGGGAAGTCAAAGAGCTGACAGAACTTATGATCAACCGGACTGATAAGATGGAGCAGGTGTTAAAGCAAGTGGTTAAAGTGCTTGCCAACAATACAAATTATGCCACCATGGTTTCGGCGCCTCAGTACCATCAGAATAAATTAAAGTTTATTCAGTTGTCCAAAGTAGATGAGAATCAGATTCTGGCAGTGGTGGTAGCGGAAGGCAATGTGATCCGCAACAAACTGATTCCGGTGAGTGAGGAGCTGGACGCGGAGAGCATCTTAAAGTTGAATATTCTTTTAAATACGATGCTCAATGGAAAGACCATTGCGGAGATCAATCTGCAGATGATTTCCAGTATGAAAGAGCAGGCAGGTATCCATAGTAATATCATCAGCGATGTAGTGGATGCGGTGGCGGAAGCCATTCATTCGGACGAAGGGATGGAGATATATACCGGCGGTGCAACCAATATTTTCCGTTATCCGGAATTGAGTGATAACGGAAAGGCCAGCGAACTGATTCAGACGCTGGAGGAAAAGCAGTTGCTTGCAGAGCTGGTGACAGATACCTTAAGCAAAGAGGATAAGGGGATTCAAGTGTACATTGGAAATGAGTCGCCGGTCCAGAGCATGAAAGACTGCAGCGTTGTGACTGCGACCTATGAGCTTGGTCAGGGTTTGCAAGGAACCATAGGAATTATTGGACCCAAGAGGATGGATTATGAGAATGTCATGAACACCTTGAAAACATTGATGGATCAATTGGATGACGTTTTCCATAAATAGAAAGGCGGAATTTCATTTGGAAGAGAAAAAGGAATTTGAACAGGAAGAAATAGCGGATACTGTAGATGCAGTCGATACAGCAGAAGAAGCTGTAGGAGAAATCTCGGAAGAGAGTACAGAAGAAACTCCGTTGGAAGCGGCGGAAGAATCAAAAGAGGAGCAGCCTTCCGAGCCGGAAGGAAAAAAAGGGTTCTTTAAGAAAAAAGAGAAGAAAGATAAAAAAGACGAACTGATCGCAGAACTGACCGATAAGGTAAAGCGTCAGCTGGCGGAATTTGAAAATTTCAGAAACCGCACAGAAAAAGAAAAATCCCAGATGTATGCGGTAGGAGCCAAGGATGCGATCGAGAAGATTCTTCCGGTGGTGGATAATTTTGAAAGGGGAATTAAAAGCATCCCCGAAGATGAAAAAGACAGCCCGGTGGCAAGCGGCATGGAGATGATCTACAAGCAGCTTATGACGGTGCTGGAAGAGTTGGGCGTAACCCCTATCGAAGCGGTGGGCCAGGAATTTGATCCGAACATCCACAATGCGGTTATGCATGTGGAGGATGAAGAAGCAGGTGAAAATATTATCACTGAAGAATTCCAGAAGGGTTATAAATATAAAGACACTGTACTTCGGTGCAGTATGGTAAAGGTAGCAAACTAAAACAGCGAAAGCTCGGACAGTGCCCGGATTGATTTCCGGACGCACTTTGGCCGGAAATTAATCCAGTACAGGGGCACTGGTAGAGCTGGAGCGGAACTTAAAAACGGAACTAAAACAGCGAAGATCCGTACGGTGCTCGGAATGATTTTCGGACGCACTTTGGCCGAAAATTATTCCAGTACATGGGTGACGGGAGGATCGGAGCGGAACTTAAAAATGGAACTAAAACAGCGAAGATCCGTACGGCGCCCGGAATGATTTTCGGACGCACTTTGGCCGAAAATTATTCCAGTACATGGGCGCCGGGAGGATCGGAGCGGAACTATAATAGGAGGCATTCATTATGAGTAAAATTATTGGTATTGACCTTGGAACAACAAACTCTTGCGTATCAGTTATGGAGGGCGGCAAACCCACCGTCATTGCGAATACAGAAGGCGCCAGGACGACACCGTCTGTGGTAGCATTTACAAAAACCGGAGAACGTCTGGTAGGTGAACCTGCAAAACGTCAGGCAGTTACCAACTCAGAGAAAACCATTTCTTCTATCAAAAGAAGCATGGGTACAGACAAAAAAGTGGCTATTGATGATAAAAAATATTCTCCACAGGAGATTTCAGCCATGATTCTGCAAAAGCTGAAAGCAGATGCAGAGAACTATTTGGGTGAAAAGGTAACAGAGGCAGTTATTACTGTGCCGGCCTATTTTAACGATGCCCAGAGACAGGCAACCAAAGATGCAGGCAAGATTGCGGGCCTGGATGTAAAACGTATTATCAACGAGCCGACAGCAGCTGCTCTTGCTTACGGTTTGGACAATGAAAAAGAGCAGAAGATCATGGTATATGACCTGGGAGGCGGTACTTTTGACGTTTCTATCATAGATATCGGAGACGGTGTCATTGAAGTGCTGGCAACTGCCGGAGACAACCGCCTGGGTGGTGATGATTTCGACCAGAAGATCACCGACTGGATGATTAGTGAATTTAAGAATCAGAACGCAGTAGATCTGTCCAATGACAAGATGGCGCTGCAGAGGTTAAAAGAAGCGGCAGAGAAGGCGAAAAAAGAGCTGTCTTCCGCTACAACTACCAATATCAACCTTCCGTTCATCAGCATGAACAGCGACGGCCCGCTGCACTTTGATATGAATCTGACCAGGGCAAAATTTGATGAGCTGACCAGAGATCTGGTAGAGCGCACCGCAGGTCCGGTACAGGCGGCTTTACGCGATGCGGGCATCAGTCCTTCAGAGCTTGGCAAAGTCCTTCTGGTAGGCGGTTCCACCCGTGTACCTGCAGTACAGGATAAAGTAAAACAGCTGACAGGCCATGAACCCAGCAAGACATTGAACCCGGATGAGTGCGTGGCAATCGGTGCTTCCATTCAGGGCGGCAAGCTGGCAGGAGACGCGGGCGCAGGTGATATCCTTCTTCTGGATGTTACACCATTGTCTCTTTCCATCGAGACCATGGGCGGCATCGCTACGCGTCTGATTGAGCGTAATACGACAATTCCTACCAAGAAGAGCCAGATTTTCTCTACGGCTGCCGATAACCAGACGGCAGTGGATATCAACGTGGTACAGGGTGAGAGACAGTTTGCAAAAGACAATAAATCCCTCGGTCAGTTCCGTTTGGACGGAATCCCGCCTGCACGCAGGGGTGTTCCGCAGATTGAAGTTACGTTTGATATTGACGCCAACGGTATTGTAAACGTATCCGCAAAAGATATGGGTACCGGCAAAGAGCAGCATATCACTATCACAGCAGGTTCCAATATGTCCGATTCCGATATTGAGAAAGCAGTGAAAGAAGCAGCTGAGTTCGAGGCGCAGGATAAGAAGAGG
>CAJUMT010000254.1 GCA_910587495.1 uncultured Lachnospiraceae bacterium
ACGGAGTAGATTTCCTTGAACCTCTAAAACCAAGACCACCAGCACTTGCCCAGCTTAACGCGTTGCCCTCTGCGTCTGTAAGGGTAACGATCGTGTTATTAAAAGATGACTGGATATGTGCCTGTCCGCGTTCAACGTTTTTCTTAATACGCTTCTTTGTCACTTTCTTCGTAACTTTAGCCATTTTTAAACTAACCTACTTTCTTCCTATTCTTCCTGTCTTATTTCTTCTTATTTGCAACGGTTTTCCTTGGACCCTTTCTGGTTCTTGCATTGGTCTTTGTCTTCTGACCGCGAACCGGAAGGCTCTTACGATGACGGACGCCTCTGTAGCACCCGATCTCCTGAAGTCTCTTGATATCCATGGCGATCTGTCTTCTAAGATCACCCTCTACAGTCTGTGTCTGGTCGATCACTGCGCTGATCCTCTTGACTTCATCATCCGTCAGATCCCTGACACGGGTATCCGGGCTGACGCCTGCGTCTTGCAGAATACGGTTGGAACTTGACCTTCCGATTCCGTAGATGTAGGTAAGTCCGATCTCTACGCGTTTCTCTCTTGGTAAATCTACACCAGCAATACGAGCCATTGTGATTATTCCTCCATCTCTTCTACTACAATATTTTCCTAAATGAGGCCCGGACGGCGGATCCCATCCGTATGCCCAAATGGGTAAAAACCCATTCTTTCCGGTACTTTTCTAAACAAATTCCCGGTTTTAAGCAATATCATCTCTTATGAATAATCTCCACTTATAACAGTCTTTTATTATAATCAGCCGTTCCACATATCCGTGTGTATCGACTGCAGCCGCACATATTAAAAAACCGACAAGCGCTAATATTCACAAATCAGCCTTGTCTCTGTTTGTGTTTTGGATTTTCACAGATTACTCTGATACTACCTTTTCTTTTGATGATTTTGCACTTTTCGCAAATAGGTTTCACCGATGATCTAACTTTCACAGTAAAGTCCTCCTTTCATCTTATCCTTTCCGCAGACATACAAAGTCCGCAAAATCATGCTTGTATATTATACCAAAAGCCTGTTGGCAATGCAAGCGTTTTTTCATTTATTTATCGCGCCAGATAATACGTCCTTTTGATAAATCGTATGGGGAAAGTTCAATGGTCACTTTGTCACCTGGCAGGATGCGGATAAAATTCATCCTGAGTTTCCCGCTGATATGGGCGAGTACTTTATGACCATTCTCCAGTTCCACCTGGAACATGGCGTTGGGTAATTTTTCTATTACGGTTCCTTCAATTTCAATTACATCTGCTTTAGACATGTTTATCCTCCTGCCGGTTTCGGCTTTCTGATTGAATGATTTGCTTAATATGTTCGTTCTGAAGCGGTTTTTTGCTTTCAAGGGTCTGTTTTATAGATTCCGGAATCCGATGTACAACCTGTATATGCCGGATATTCTTTTTCTTGGGCTTCTCCAGTGGCCGCAAATTGCCGTCCACTAACCATACATATTCTTCTTCTGCCCGGATTATGATATAAAGTCTGTTTCTGTCATGCCCGGACAGAGATTTTGCCAGCATTCCTCTTTCTATTTTTACCATGCATCCTCCGGTCTCATATATGGAGCGTTAAAAGCTCCGGTTCCCCGTCTGTGATCAGCACCGTATTTTCATAATGAGCGGAAGGCTTATGATCCTTCGTAACAACTGTCCATTCGTCTTCCTCCCAGATAACTTCCCAGGTTCCCATATTGATCATGGGTTCTATGGCAAGCGTCATCCCCGGCACCAGTTTCATACCTCTTTTTTTCTGGCGGAAATTTGGAACCTGCGGATCCTCATGAAGACTGGTCCCGATCCCATGACCTACCAGATCCTGTACAATTCCGTAACCGAATTGACTCACATAATCATCAATGGCCGCAGAGATGTCATACAAATGATTACCTGCCTTTGCATATTTAAGTCCCTCAAAAAAGCTCTGTTTGGTCACATCCATAAGCTGTTTTAACTCCGGACTGATCGTGCCTACCGCATAAGTTCTGGCCGCATCCGAATGATAGCCTTTATAGATCAGGCCTGCATCCAGACTGACGATATCCCCTTCTTGCAGAATGCGGTCTCTTCTTGGAATACCATGTACAACTTCGTCGTTGACCGATACACAGATGGAAGCCGGAAATCCCCCGTAATGAAGGAAGTTGGGAATGCATCCTCTTCTGCGGATTGCCTTCTCTCCGCATTCGTTGATTTCCATGGTAGAGATACCCGGTCGTATAATCTTACCCATCTCTTCATATACGTCTTCCAACAGGCGCCCCGCCTTACGCATCAATTCAATTTCTTTTGCAGATTTAACTGTGACAGACATGTTTTAAGCTCCTAAAATCTCTACAATTGCCCGGAATACGGCTTCCATATCCAGAGTACCGTTTACTTCTTTTAAGATACCTTTTTCATTATAATAGTCAATCAGCGGCTGCGTTTGCTCATGGTAAACCGAAAGACGTTTCTGCACCGTCTCCGGTTTGTCATCATCCCGAAGAATCAACTCTGCTCCGCAGCTATCACAGATATTTTCCACCTTGGTGGGTGCATATACCAGATGGTATGTAGCTCCACAGCCTACGCAGGCACGACGTCCGCCCATTCTTTTCACGATATTTTCATCAGGTATTTCTACATCGATAGCATAGTCTATGGACTCTGACAGTTCTGAAAGAGCTTTATCTAAGCACTCGGCCTGCGGAATAGTTCTTGGAAATCCGTCCAAAATATAGCCATTTTTGCAGTCGGCTTGCTGTATACGGTCCACCACCAAGTCGCAAGTCAATTCATCGGGCACCAAAAGCCCCTGATCCATATAAGTCTTTGCTTTTTTTCCAAGCTCTGTACCGTTTTTAATATTGGCACGAAAAATATCTCCTGTAGAGATATGGGGAATATGGTATTTTTCGGCAATCTTTTTTGCCTGTGTTCCTTTACCGGCGCCTGGCGCGCCTAACATAATAATTTTCATAATAGTATTCTCCATTTTTACCAAATTCATACAATTACCTTAGAAAAGCCTGTACGAAGCTACCTATGGTAGTACTTCCGTACAGGCTTTTGTTTCTCATTGTCCTAATCGTTCAGGAAACCTTTGTAGTAACGTACCAGCATCTGAGACTCAATCTGTTTGAGCGTCTCAAGGACGACTCCCACGATAATGATGATGGAGGTACCTCCGAAAGATACGTCGGCGCCAAAGAATCCGTTAAATGCGATGGGTATCACACATACGATGATCAATCCGATCGCTCCGATAAATACAATGTAATTTAAAATCTTGCTGAGATATTCTGTCGTTGGCTTGCCCGGCCGGATACCAGGGATAAATCCTCCCTGACGTTTCATATTATTGGAAATTTCAATCGGGTTAAATGTGATGGAGGTATAGAAATAAGCGAAAAATACCACCAGCACAATGTAGATCAAAAGACCGATCGAATATACCGGCTGCTTCGGATCACACCAGCTGGACTGGCTGAGTCCTGTCAGGATTCTGCCCCCTATACCCGTGCCGCCTGTCTTGCCAAGCAGCGATGCGATTACACCCGGAAAACTCATCAGGGAAGAAGCAAAAATAACAGGGATAACGCCTGCTGTATTTACTTTTAACGGGATATTGGTGGACTGACCGCCAACCATCTTACGTCCCTGCATTTTCTTTGCATACTGAACCGGAATCCGGCGTTCTCCACCCTGAAGGAAAATGACAAAAACGACCGTCACCAACACAACCGCAAGGATAATCACTGCAGCTAACGCACCGTTTAAAATTGTCTTTCCTTTGATAAACTGATCATACAGCGTCACAAAATCATCCGGGATTCTGGATACAATATTAATCAGAAGTACGATGGAAATACCGTTTCCAACACCATGTTCCGTGATTTCCTCACCAATCCACATCAGGAATGCACTTCCGGCTGTCATAGCCGCTACAACCACAATCATATTGGGTATATTTGCTGTCTCTAAAAGCCCTCTGTTGCCAAATCCAATGGTCATGGCGATACTCTCAATCAAAGCCAGCGCAACAGTCAGATACCTGGAGAAGGTCTGGATCTTCTTCCGTCCATCCTCTCCTTCTTTCTGCATCTCTTCCAGCTTTGGAATCGCTATTGTCAGAAGCTGCATGATGATAGAAGATGTGATA
>CAJUMT010000255.1 GCA_910587495.1 uncultured Lachnospiraceae bacterium
GAAATCTTTCCGACAAAGAGCTGCGCCTTATCAGGGGCAGGCAGATATCCATGATTTTCCAGGATTCTCTGTCCGCTTTAAATCCAGTCTACACAGTAGGAAATAAGATGACGGAGCTTATAAGAAGGAATGAATCTCTTCCTAAAAAAGAAGCTATGCAAAAAGTTATGGAACTTTTAAAAGACGTGGGCATTGTAGATCCGGAGCGTTGTTTTAAAAGCTATCCCCATGAATTGTCCGGCGGTATGCGCCAGAGAATTATGATCGCCATGGCTATCTGCTGCGATCCGGATCTGATGATTGCGGACGAGCCGACGACCGCGCTGGATGTGACAATACAGGCACAGATCCTTCACTTGCTGCGCAATATCCAACAGAAAAAGAAAATGAGCGTCATATTGATTACCCATGATCTGGGAGTTGTGGCACAGATGTGCGGCAGGATTGCGGTTATGTGCGGCGGTTTTGTGGTAGAGGAAGGAACGGCAAAAGAAATTTTCCATCATCCGGCCCATCCATATACCCGGGCGTTGATCGCCAGTATGCCCAAAGCAGGCGGAGGAAAGTTCGAGCAGTTTCTGGAGCGGAGCATACAGGATAACCGGGATAAAGATTTGTGTCCTTTTTACGGAAGATGCAAATACGCCCGGGAAGTATGTGAAAAGGAACTGCCTGTCATGCATATTGTAGAAGGAGGACACAGGGCTTTGTGCCATCTGGGAGAGGAGGCCTTTGATGTCTGAGTATTTAATCGAAGTAGAAGACCTGACTGTGCAGTTCCGTAAAAAGAACCGGAAGAAAATATCGCTTACAACAGAGTATTTCTCCGCGGTGGATCATGTGGGGTTTTCAATAAAAAAAGGCGAGACATACGGACTGGTAGGAGAGTCCGGAAGCGGTAAGTCCACTGTGGGAAAAGCGATTCTTCGATATCACAGGCCCCGGACAGGAAAGATCCTGTATGACGGGAACGATATCGCGAGCCTTGGGGAAAAGGAACTGCTTCCTTACAGAAAGAAAATGCAGTCGGTCTTTCAGGACCCGTATGCTTCTTTGGATCCGGGTATGACAGTGTCGGAGATTATCTGCGAACCTATGGAAATCCATAAGTTGTTTACCCGGGCCGAGAGGAAAGACAGGGCGGCGGAGCTTATTGAAACGGTGGGGCTTGCGAAGCAGGACCTGCTTAAATATCCCCATGAATTCAGCGGCGGGCAGAGGCAGAGGATTTCTATCGCCAGGGCTTTGTCGATTCATCCGGAGTTTGTGCTTTGCGATGAGCCAATTTCCGCGCTGGATGTATCTTTGCAGGCGCAGATTGTAAATATGCTGGAAGAACTGCAGGATAAAATGGGGCTTACTTATCTGTTTATCAGCCATCAGTTACAGGTGGTACAGAAAATATGCGATCATATAGGGGTTATGTATCTGGGGCAGATTCTGGAGACCGGGGCGTCCGCGCAGGTGTATGGGAATCCGAGGCATCCGTATACGCAGATGCTGTTATCCTCCATGCTGGAACCGGACCCGGATGTACATAGTCTGGACGGAATTATACCTGATACGGGGGTACAGTCCTATGAAGGGATGGGCTGCAAATTCGCGGGAAGATGCCCGTATGTGACGGAGCAGTGCCAGGCGAGGATGCCGGAGGCATATGAGGTGGAGCCGGGGCATCGGGTGATGTGTTATAAGTATAAGGAGTAGCACAGATATGTTTTGCCTGCACTGGCTGTGCGGACGCCGTCGGTATAAAGATGGCGGCTAGCGGCTAAAGCGGCAGGAGAAAGCGATCGGACGATATGTGGCCGGTCGCTTTTACAGCAGCTTAATTCATAGTTGACAAATGGGGATTATGGGAATATAATGTAAACAAAAAAATATTGTATATGCAGAAAGGCAGGAGAGTAGATATGGCAAATATTTATAAGGGCACTTTGGGACTGATCGGGAACACTCCGCTGGTGGAGATTGAGAATGTGGAGAAGGAGCTGGGGCTTGAGGCGACGGTTTTGGTGAAGCTGGAGTATTTTAATCCGGCGGGGAGCGTGAAGGACAGGATCGCCAAAGCCATGATTGAGGATGCGGAAGAGAAAGGGGTTCTGAAAGAGGATTCTGTGATTATTGAACCGACTTCAGGGAATACGGGGATCGGGCTTGCGTCAATTGCAGCAGCGAAGGGGTATCGCATGATTCTGACGATGCCGGAGACGATGAGCATTGAGAGAAGGAATATATTAAAAGCTTACGGCGCAGAGCTGGTGCTGACGGACGGGGCGCAGGGGATGCAGGGCGCGATCGCGAAGGCGGAGGAGCTGGCGAAAGAGATTCCGAACAGTTTTCTTCCGGGGCAGTTTGTGAATCCGGCCAATCCGGCGGCTCATAAGGCGACGACAGGGCCGGAGATCTGGAAAGATACGGATGGGGAAGTGGATATATTTGTGGCCGGCGTTGGTACGGGTGGTACACTGACAGGTACGGGCGCTTATTTGAAATCTAAGAGAGAGGATATAAAAGTTGTGGCGGTCGAGCCTGCCAGCTCACCGGTGCTTTCAGAAGGGAAAGGGGGTCCTCATAAAATCCAGGGTATTGGCGCGGGATTTGTACCGGAGGTGCTGGATACAAAAGTATATGACGAAGTGATTAAAGTGGAGAATGAGGACGCGTTTGCATACGGAAAACTTCTGGCGAAAAAGGAGGGGGTTTTGGTAGGAATTTCTTCGGGCGCGGCGTTAGCTGCTGCAATTCGTCTGGCGAAGAGGCCGGAAAATAAGGGAAAAACAATTGTTGCGCTGCTTCCGGATACAGGGGACAGGTATTATTCCACGCCGCTGTTTACTGAGTAAGAGGAGAAGAGATGGTATACGATTTTGACACGGTCATTGATCGAAAAGGAACAAACAGTGTAAAATATGATTTTACGGATCAATGGAAAATGCCGGAAGATGTGCTGCCTATGTGGGTGGCGGATATGGATTTTCCCGCCGCGCCGGAGATACTTGAAAGGTTAGGAGAAGTATTACGGCATGGGATTTTTGGTTACAGTGAAGGAAAAGAAGAGTATTTTCGCGCGGTGGCGGGCTGGTATGGGCAGCGGTTTGGATGGGAAGTGAAAGAGAAATGGCTGGTGAAGACGCCCGGAGTTGTATTTGCCATCGCTATGGCAATCCGCTCGCTGACGAAAGAGGGGGATGCGGTTTTGATCCAGCAGCCGGTCTATTATCCTTTCAGCGCAGTGATTAAAGACAATCACAGAGTGCTGGTAAATAACGCTTTGAAACTGGCCGACGGGCGGTATGAAATAGATTTTGCAGATTTTGAAGAGAAAATTGTAAAGGAGCATGTAAAGCTTTTTGTTTTATGCAGTCCTCACAATCCGGTGGGGCGCGTCTGGAAAGAGTGGGAGCTTCGAAAAATGGGAGATATCTGTTTAAAGCATGGCGTGCGGATTGTCAGCGACGAGATTCACAGCGACTTTGTGCGGCCCGGACACAAACATCTGGTGTTTGCGTCCCTTTCTCCTGATTACGCGGACTGCACCGTCACCTGTACGGCGCCCAGCAAGACTTTTAATCTGGCCGGATTGCAGACTTCCAATATTTTCATTCAGAATCCGGATATGAGACAGCGTTTTGCACATGCCATGAGGCAGGTGGGCTTTGAAGAGATTAATACGATGGGACTTGCGGCCTGTCAGGCAGCTTATGAAAAGGGCGGTCCGTGGCTTGCGGCACTGAAAGAATATTTGGAGGAAAATCTTTCTCTGGTGCGGGAGTATTTGGCGGAGCATCTTCCGAAAATTCACCTGATCGAGCCGGAAGGAACTTATCTGGCGTGGCTTGATTTTCGCGATCTGGGACTTACTGAAGAAGAACGGCAGGATTTGATCATAAATAAAGCTCGCCTGTGGCTGGACAGCGGGGCCATGTTCGGAAAAGAAGGAGAAGGGTTTGAACGCGTCAACCTTGCCTGCCCGCGGTCGGTGGTAAGGCAGGCGCTCTCACAGCTTGAAAGGGCAGTGGCAGAACTGTAAAAAGACATAATAAAAAGGCGATATAGGAATTTCTTCTGACTTTCCTATACCGCCTGCTAAACTATGGTATCCAATGGACTTTCCTCCTGTTTCTCTTATAGATCGGAAGATCGTC
>CAJUMT010000256.1 GCA_910587495.1 uncultured Lachnospiraceae bacterium
TCTGGCTGTCAATAGGTGGCGTCAGGTAAAAAGCCGGATTGGAGAAATCTTCTAATGACTCCGGAAGGGTTCGTATCTCATAAGGGTATTCGGGAACGGCAGGAAAGTCCTCTTTGATCTTTTCCTGCAGGTCTTTAAGCGCCTTGGCAGGATCTGTGATGGTAAAACTATAATCCATCATTTGTGTAAATAATTCCGGGTTCTCCGACAAAAGCCGGTAAGCGTCTTCCATCTCCGCCTGCATTCTCTGTTCGATGGCGTTTTGCACACGCCTGGGGCTGTCATAAGAGGTAAATGTGGTAGTCTTTAACAAATATTCATAATATTTTTTCCCGTCAGGAAGGCTGCTAAGCCCTACCGGAAATTCCATATGCCCTTTCATAGCTTTAAGCCCTTCCGTAAGGAGCGTGTAGGCGTCCGTAAAATCTTCTTTGAGAATCGAATCATTCTTTTCTATCCATGCTGTCCGTTCTTCTTCTGTGATATCAGAAAGTCCGTCTAACCGAGATAAAAAAGTATCGCGCAGCATTCCGTTTTCCGGAGTATCCAGATAGATCTTACAGGAATCGACGATGCCGTCGATCGTCCGGTCCGAAAGATAGATGCCTGCTTCTTCCTGCGCTTGTATATAAGCAAGGAGCTGCGTGTAGCATTCGTCAATGTCGGATAACAGATTCAGGTAATTATCTACGTCTTCTTTGTCCCGGAAGCTGTATTCCGCCAGTACAATAGGAAGTTCCATCTGCAGTCCGCCGATGGAAGACAATGGATATTCATATAGATAAAAATCCTCTCCGCCCTGCTGGGCTTCCAAATAGGCGGTCAGAATATCATAGTCAAGCTGCTGTGCGCTAAGAAGGGCGTCCCTGTCAATACTTTTAAGCTCTGCAAATAATTCATCTGCCTCCGAATAACTGTTTTTGATGCCCTCTATGCTGTAATCGCCCAGAGTAGTCGGAAAGTCCGTGATTCCATAAGCTTCCGGGTCAGAAATCAGGGTGTGCAGCGTCAGTCCCGATTCTGTAACTGTTTCCAAAAATATATCGTCAATTAACTGTGTAAACTGTTCCTGATCTGTAGGTTCCGGTTGTGTATGCTCCTCTGTCGGCAGAGATTCCGAAGACGGAGACGTCCGTGTACAGCCGGTTGCGAACAGAGCGATCGCCAGTATAAGCGCCGGTCTGAAATAATGCATGATGTGTCCTCCATATGGTGTTTTTTTCATTATATATGGAGAGGCTTTGGGATACAAGCCATATTTTTTTCCCACCATGTCTCATTTTTTAAATATCGTTCCATGAGATCAAACCGCCAATTGTCATTTGATTGGAATATAACATATAACGCAAAATAAAAGTCAGATAATCTTTCATATAAAGGAAATGGCATAAAAAGGTGGATGGGAAAAAGGGACGGACGCAGGCAGATAATCTTGAAAAGTGAAACTTGTGTCTATTATAAGATCTGATCGTTATCTGAAGGAATATAAACTAAAATATCTCCGACATTACAGCAAAGTATCCTGCATAGATCATTGATTGTTTTTGTAGATATGTCTTTGTTGTGTTTCAGGCGGTGAAGCGTGCTGTGGGACATGTGATGTCTGCTCGTTAGTGTATACCAGTTTTCACTGGATTTTTCTAATGTATCCCAAAAAGGAGAGTAATCAATCATAATATCACCTCATTACTATTATTTGGGATAATGGTAAAAGATATTCTTTTGCTTGAATATCTTCGTTAAAACGAATATAATAGTAGGAAATGGTATAAAATGCCCGGCGAAAAAGTGACGGCGGGCAAAAAGATAAAAAATAAGAGGCTCAGAAAGGGAAAGGTTATGAAAAGAATGAAATTATTTAAACGTGTATTGGCCGGCATGCTTTCCGCAACCGTTTTGCTTGCGAATGCTGCGGTCGTATCAGCGGCTGAGGGCAGCGTCCTGGAAGGTGAAGAATCAACGGCTGAAGTCAGTGTTACGGATATGGCTGCCCCTGTGGTTGAAGAAGGTACGCCGAAAGCGGGTGCGGATATGGGAGAAGAAGAATCTTCGGAGATGCCGGAATTGCAGGAATCTTTGAAAGAGGACGAAAAAACGACAATCGGACAACCTGTCCGGCTCGTCTGCCAGGATAAAACAGCCGATCTGTCCGGGATGGGATTTGTATTTTATCCGGCATCCGCCGCGGAACCGATGGTGATCGGGCCGGACGGGCAGACAGAACTGTTTTTAAATGAAGAAGGCGTCCTGGAGACAGAACCGCTTCCTTGTGGAACCTATACGGTTCATAATATGACGGAGGCGCAGGGACAGATGCCTGTGGAGGATTTCGACGTGCAGATCCTGGAGGACGCGCCCGACACGCCGCAGGACTGGACAATCCTGTCCGACGTCGCGGACGACGTTCGTGTCCGCATCTATAAAATGGATTCGGAAACCGGAAAAATTGTTATGCTTACCGGAGCCAAATTTAAGATTCTGAATAAAGACACAGGGGAATATGTTTCACAAAGCCCGTATTTTGACAAAGACCAGTACGAATTTGAAATGACGCAAAGAGGCGAGCTTTTGCTTCCCCTGGGGCTGCCGAGGGGCGAATACCAGGCGCAGGAGACCCAGGCGCCGGAGGGGTATAGCCTGAATACGCAAGGCGTAGAATTTTCCATACAGGATGGCGGTTCCTTCGAAACCAGGCCGGATGGAAGCAAAATCCTTAATGTAAGCTTCCCTGATACGCCGATTACCGGAGAGCTTCATATTAAAAAGACAGGAGAGACACTGAAAGCATTTACGGATAACCGCTTTGTGTATGATACAACCAGGCCTTTAGCGGGCGCGGTTTATGAGGTGCATGCGTCAGAAGATATTTATACTGCGGATTTTCAGGTGGAAAGCAACGGAAGCCGTGTCACAAAATATAAAGCGGGAGATAAGGTGGGCGAATATACCACCAATGCAGATGGCGAAATCATCGTCCCCGGACTTTTGCCTGGAGCATACAAAGCAACAGAGATAAAAGCGCCTGAAGGGTATGCGGCAGATCAGACGGAAAAGACTGTCACATTTGCATCCCAGGGACAAGATATTCCTGTGGTGAAAGAAGAGATTGCTTTTGAGAATACACTCCGAAGAGCAGAGGTAACAGTTGTCAAAAAAGAAGAGGGCGCAGATAAATATATTGAAGGAGCAGTTTTTGCCTTATATTCCAAAGACGACATCAAAATCAGCGATGGGACTATTATTCTTGGAAAAGACAGCAAAATTGAAGAGAAAGAAACAGGTGAAGACGGAAAACTGACCTTTGAAGCCGATATTCCGGCAGGATACAGTTATTATATAAAAGAAATTATGCCCGCGCCGGGATATACATCTAATAATGAAGTAAAAGAGTTTACATTTACATATGCAGGCGTGCCGGAAGGAAACGAAAACATACCATATGAATTTACTTTCACAAATAAGCCGATGGAGTTTCTGGTTTCTGTCGTAGTGAAAGGAAGCGAGGAAATGCTTCCGGGCGCTTCCATGGCTATAAAAGATGCGGACGGAAATGTGGTAGACCAATGGACTTCCAGCGGCAGCCCCTATAAGACACAAAAGCTTATACCAGGAAAAGAGTATGTATTGACAGAACTGTCACCGGCGCCTGGTTATGTGACGGCGGCAGACGTCGCGTTTACGGTCAGGGATACAACCGAAGCCCAGGCTGTAGAGATGGAAAATGAGGTGACAAAGCTGGAAAGTTGTTAAATGTAATCATACTTCATCTTTTTCAGGGCACATTCCGCCGCAAATCCCTGCATGCATACAGCATTATCATATTCTTTCTGATCTTCTAATATTGCCCCGTCGATCCAGTGCCTGATTGCCGCTTCGTAGAAATCTTCAGCTGCCAACGTGTTACGCCCCCATTCTTACAAATCCGTCATTCATATCCAAGGCTTTTTAATCAGTTGAGATATGAGTGACTTTGACATGGATATTTTAAAACAATTCGGCGGAAAAATCAATGACACTTTGGAAATAGTCCACGACAAACGCATGAATGTGTTTTACAACCAAACCCATATATCTGATATATT
>CAJUMT010000257.1 GCA_910587495.1 uncultured Lachnospiraceae bacterium
TTCCGCTTTCCCCTTTCGGAGATCAGCTATATTTATGGGGAATGTCTCATACACTCCCTGCCCTTATCTTATCATCTTTATAGTAAAAATGAAAGAAGATTTTGAAAATATTTGTCACAATTGCCTAAATCCCAAGAAAAACAGTAGCAAACCTGAAATAAATCAACAAAGACAAGGCATCCACGATGGTAGTAATAAAAGGACTTGCCATGACTGCCGGGTCAAAACCAAGTTTTTTCGCCACCATAGGGAGGACGCATCCTGTGACCTTCGCCACAAATACAGTCACCAGAAGCGTACAGCAGATGACCGCGGAGACGATCGTTCCCACCCGGTCAATCACCATCAGCTTGGCAAAATTGACGATCGCCAATGTAACGCCGCACAGAAGAGCCACCCGCATCTCTTTCCAGATCGCCTGAAACAAATCTTTGAACTCCAGCTCCTGCAAAGACAAAGCACGGATCACTGTAACGGACGTCTGGCTGCCGGAATTACCTCCTGTGTCCATCAGCATAGGAATATAGGCTGTCAAAATCACATAGACAGATAACGCCTTTTCAAAACGGGTGATGATGAATCCGGTCACCGTAGCCGATACCATCAGAAGCAAAAGCCAGGGAATCCTGTTCTTCCACAGTTCCACCACCGACGTTTTAATATAGGGCCTGTCCGAATCGGACGGCGTGATCGCGGCCATCAGTTCCATGTCCTCGGTAGTCTCTTTTTTCAGGACGTCCAGCACGTCATCCACAGTAATGATGCCCACCAGGTGGTCTTCTGCGTCCACCACAGGAAGCACCATCAAATTATATTTGTCGAACATACGCGCCACCACTTCCTGGTCTTCCTTCACTTCCACAGATATGGCGTGTTCATTCATTATATCCTGGATGACCGCGTCCGCCCTGGATACGATCAATGTTCGGATCGATACCGTTCCCATCAGGCGGCTGCCCCTGTCTGTAATAAAACAATCATTGATCGTCTCTTTTTCAAGGCCGGTACGGCGGATACTGATAATCGCCTGATCCACCGTCATCTCCGGGCGCAGACGAACAAACTCCGGCGTCATAATGCTGCCCGCGGTATCTTCCGGATACTTTAAAAGCTCATTGATCATCCGGCGCATGTCCGGGTCCGCCTGGCGCAGGATACGTTTCACCACATTGGCAGGCATATCGTCCACCAGGTCCGCCGCGTCGTCGGCACACAGCTCGTTAACCACTTCCTTGAGTTCATGATCGGAAAACCCTTCGATCAGCGTCTGCTGCTGCTCCGTATCCATCTCCGCAAACGTCTCCGCAGCCTGGTCCTGAGGGAGAAGGCGAAACAAAATAGGGAGCTTCTGTTCAGGCACTTCACCAAATATTTCCGCGATATCGACAGGATTCATGGTAAGAAGAATGTCTTTAATGGTATTATACTTCTTATTCTCTACCAGAGTCGTCAGTGTAGTGTTCAATAACAAAGTAGTGTTGTCCTTCATTAAATACGCTCCCTCCTTTTTATATTTATATTAAAACTTTGCGTATGCGATAAAAAAACCCATGCCAAAGGATGAACTCTGACACGGGCTTAAAAATCCCACTGTTGTGCAACCGTCCAAGCTTTAGCATCGCAGGGCAGTGAAATTGCATTAGATGATACCTTCGCTTCGATATCGCCTGTTCAAACCAGCGCATGATGTCTCCATCATTTTGCGGCAGCAACCCATATCCCTGCGGTAGCCTTACCTACCGGAAATATTTACATTTCTTTATTCCATAATACTTCCTTGCGGTTGTTCTGTCAACCATCAATTCTACTCAATTTCCGGCGTTTATTTCCTGTACCTCTGCTGTAATCTCATCCCCTCCCCCTGTTTTCCACGCCTGTACAAAATCGTCAAACGCCTCCAGCGGCAATTCGCCTATAATAATCTTAAGAAAGATCGCGTCTTCCATCTTTTTAAGCGCCTCCCATTTTTCTTCCATCGTCTCTGTCTGACTATAGATAAGGCTGTATGTCTGGTCAACGATTCCTTCATTCTTTGCGTCAACCACACAGCCGAATCCCTTCAAAAGAGAATACACACGTCCGGAATCTATCGGCGACATATCCCAGTGTTCTATGCTCAAGTCTCCATATGGCGGCTTTAAGCACGCCTCCAGAGTCTCGAGATCATGTTCCAGCAGGCTGTATTGTTCTGAATCATATTCCAGCGCCTGTTCTCCGTTCATCCTCTTATGCAACATTTCCACAGAAACCGAAGATGTATCATATGGCGTAATACTTACTCTCCCTGGATAATAACCGCTGTTAAGGTCTGTCTCCTCGGAAATCTTTCTCTCATCCCTGTGCAGGAAATTATTAAGCAGGAATACCACTTCCGGATGTTCATATCCTTTTCGCGCCACACAATACGAAATGCCCACGCCGCCCTGCTTGGGATACCATCTCCCATCTTCGGCCAAAGGACCGGCAAATGCCTGCCAGTCTGCCTGCGGATCTTTATCCAGGCAGTCCTTCACATTATAGCCGTGCCACCAGGGGGAAAACAAGATGCCTGCCTTTCCGCTTTTCCATGCCTCATCAGATTCCTTTCTGACCCCGATCTCCGCATCCAGGATACCCTCCTTGTACATGCTTTGCAATTCTCCCAAAGCTTCCTTCGTCTCCGGCGTGACAGATCCATAGACCGCCTGTCCGTCTTCTCCTTCAATCCAGAAACCCGGCCACGACCGATAAGCCTGAAAGATACCGTCCAGGTTATTCATATTATTCGTAGAAGATGTAAAATCATTATAAAGTCTGTGATTAACCGTCGGCGCCAGAATCCCTATCGTATCCTTACCGCCCATATCATGTTCTACAAAGGCCTTTGCAACCGTCCGCAGCTCTTCCATCGTCCGCGGAACCTTAAGTCTCAGTTCCTTAAGCCAGTCCATACGGATCCACATAACATTATAACCGTCTGCTTCCGACTGTACATTAGGCAGCGCATAGAGTCTCCCATCAACAGAAACCATATCAAGCGCCCTTCCTTTGGTTGCATCAATGATATCCTTAATGGCATCCGATGCATAGGCGTCGTAATAATCCGTTAAATCCTCCAATAGATCCATTTTCACCATCCTGCGAAATTCCGCTTCATTTACTACCATAATATCCGGCAGGTCATTTGACGCTATCGCAAGATCAAGTTTCTGGGCATAATCTGTACTTACCGCCGACCATTTTACCCTGATGTCAATATTTATATTGTCTTTTATGTATCGTGTATAGTAATTATCCGTCACAGAGTCGCCCTCGGGAATCGGCACAGTCGGATTAATATATTGTATAATCTCTGTCGTTACTGTCTCTTCATACTTTCCAAAAGGTCCCGGATTTCCTTTGTCGTCCACCGGAAGGTTTATACTGGCGCTTCCTTGTGTCTCCTTTTCTCCGCTGCATCCGGTTAATCCGACCGTCGCTATGGCACCGGCTGCCAAAAACGCAAGAAATCGTTTTTTCTTCATGCATTCTCTCTTTCTTTATAACAGGTTATTTCATGGTAAATCTTTATCAGAAGCCGACAGCCTCTGACTCTATGATTATACTTCATTTAAAAACCTTTGTAAAACAAAACAAGAGAGCCGATTAAACTTCAGCTCTCTCTTATCCCACAGGCAATTATTCTGTTATACTCACGGCATATCTTTCCGACGCTCACTGTAACTGTTCCACTGCAATCTTATCCAGATGCTCCTTTTGATACGTCACCCTGGCCTCATCTACCGCTTTCCTGATATATGCTTCCGCCTTATCATCCTGAATACAGCGCTTCACGATTGCCTTTACTTCACTGTATTCACCCTGCAGATCCACATCCTTCTCCTTATTTTCTTCATAATAAGCCATGCATTCTTCATCACTTACAGAAATATCATTTTTGATGATATCATTGATCAGCTGCGCTTCCAGATTAGAATAAAAATATTCATAAAATTCATTTGCTTTATAATTCCGTTTTCCATAGACAATCTGGCCGCTGTCATACGCGCTTTCCCTTTCCGCGTTCTCCTGCGCTGCAGATCGGAAGAGCACAC
>CAJUMT010000258.1:0-2789 GCA_910587495.1 uncultured Lachnospiraceae bacterium
GGTGGACGCCTGCATAGTATATTGTATGCGGGGCGACGGCGCGAAACTTTCGGTCAGAAGCTGTGTTAAAGAGACAAGAGCCAATGAGCTGGCAGAATATATCTGCGGCGGCGGCGGACATCCCCAAAAGGCAGGCGGTTTTATGAAAGAAAGCCTGGTACGCGCGGAGTATGAAGAAAAATATGGAGCCTTTGACGAATTACAAATCGGGAATGCTGTCCACCGGCTGCTGACAGATCGGATGAGCGATTATTTTAAAGAGCAGGAGTTTATTTATGCAGGGACCAAAAGCACGCCGGATCTTACGGCATATCCGCTTTATCAGAAGAAGCGTCTGCCCATCGGGTATGTGAGGGCGGCGGATCTTTATCCGGTGGGAACCAAAGTATCTGTTCGTATGATGGAAGGGGACATTGCGTTTACTGTCGCAGAAGATACCTATTTTATGATCGGCGTGGAGTCGGAAGTATATAAAAATGATGAAGCATATTTTCTGTCACACAATGACTTAAGTGACGAACCATATGTCTTTAAAGGCGAGTACGCTCCTGTGATCCATGAAACCGTGAAGGCTGTGGGCGTGGAATCCAAATCTTTGAAAGACTATGCCAAAACCTGCATACCAAAAGCCAGTTCCTTTATTCACGCGCGGGAAGTTACAAAGCGCACCAAAGTGTTTGTACCCTGGAGCGACAATTACATGTTAGGAGAGCCAGGGGACTATCTGGCTGCCAGACAGGAAAACCCAAAAGATGTATACATTATTAAAAAGGGTATTTTTAAGGATACCTATCAACAGGCGCAATGAAGAACTATAAAGCAGTTGTACAATATGAAGGAACCCGTTACCGCGGATGGCAGGTGCAGGGAAATACAAAAGATACGATACAAGGGCGCCTGGAGACGCTTTTGACCCGTATGGAAGGGGCAGAAGTGGAAGTACATGGTTCAGGCAGGACAGACGCGGGCGTCCATGCGGCAGGGCAGGTGATCAGCTTTCGGTGTAAAGGAGACAGAAACACAGAAGAAATCCGGGATTATATGAACCAGTATTTGCCGGGGGATATTGCGGTATTGTCCGTGGAAGAAGCGCCGATCAGATTTCATGCGCGGCTGAACGCGGTGAGAAAGACATATGTATATCGTATATGGAACGCTCCGGTGGCAAATGTGTTTGAACGGAGGTTCCTGACCTGGATAGAAGAACCGCTGGATGTGGAGGCCATGAGGCAGGCAGCGGAACTTTTGTGCGGGACAAACGATTACAAAGCCTTCACTTCCCTGAAACGATGTAAAAAATCTACGGTGCGCAGCGTAGAAGAGATACAAATCGACACGGAGGGGCCGAAGATAGAAATTGTTTTTACGGGAGACGGATTTTTATATCATATGGTGCGGATTCTGACAGGCACTCTGATAGAAACGGGCCTGGGGCTTCGCATCCCTGCTTCCATGAGAAAGATCCTGGAAAGCAAAGACAGAGCCAATGCCGGTCGTTTGATGCCGCCGGAAGGATTGATGTTGATGCGCGTGGAGTATTGATAAGGAAAACGATTCAGGTATAAAAAGACCCTGGATTGGAAGAATAACGGCAGATGGATAAAATAAATTCCGGAACGGAGGTATCCTATGCCGACAGAAGTGATACAGGGGATTTTACTGCCATTTTGGGGCACGTCGCTGGGAGCGGCTTGCGTGCTGTGCATGAAAGACAGGCTACATCCTTTTGTTGAGCGGATTTTGACAGGTTTTGCGGCGGGTGTGATGACGGCGGCTTCCATATGGAGCCTTTTGCTTCCTGCCATAGAGCAGGTATGTTCTTTGGGACACTGGTCATTTGTGCCTGCGGCGGCAGGATTCTGGATCGGGATTCTCTTTCTGCTTTTGCTGGACTGCGCGATTCCCCATCTTCATAAAGACAGCGAAAAGCCGGAAGGGGCGAAAACGGCGCTGAAAAAGACAACGATGATGGTGCTGGCAGTGACGCTGCATAACATCCCGGAGGGGATGGCGGTGGGCGTGGCGTTCGCCGGGTGGATGGCGGGGAGCCAAACACTTACCATAGCGGGAGCGTTTGCTCTGTCTGTGGGGATTGCGATTCAGAACTTTCCAGAAGGCGCCATTGTATCCATGCCCCTCAGGGCGGAGGGAATGGGGAAATGGAAGGCCGGTTATTACGGAGTGCTGTCCGGCGCAGTAGAACCTGTTACCGCAATCCTAACGATTTTGGCAGCAGGTCTTGTGACGCCGGCGCTTCCGTATTTACTAAGCTTTGCAGCAGGAGCCATGATGTATGTGGTGGTGGAAGAACTGGTTCCGGAGATGTCTAAGGGAATTCACTCCAACCTGGGTACAATCTTTTTTGCCGCTGGTTTTACCATTATGATGGCTCTGGATGTGGCGCTTGGATAGAGCTTTTGCGGGTGATGACAAATATATCTGACTAACGAAATATGACAGATCGGGTGAAGCTGCAAGGACAGCGTTTTACCTGGTCTGTTATTTTTTTGAAAAGGATACGGAAAAGACATAATAGGGTGGTAAGCTTAAAGCATCATAGGAAAAGATCGGAGGAAATGTAATGAAAAAACTTAAATTTAAGAAACCGGTCGTGCTGGGCTTTGCGGCATTATATCTGACAGTTCTGGGACTTACTACCTGCCTGATGTCCATAAAATGCGGGGATGATTTTACTCAGAATTTCTGGCAAAACACCGGCTCGATACAAAGAATGCAGACAAAGAACCAGAATTCCTGTGGCTGGTATCAGTCTTTTGTGAATTTTAACA
>CAJUMT010000258.1:2799-4062 GCA_910587495.1 uncultured Lachnospiraceae bacterium
TTTTTCTGCTGCCGCGTATGATGAAGAAGGCAGGCTTCTGGCGAAAAGCGGAAATATGGCTGGAGGAGGCCAGATTGTGTCTTTGAACCAGGATTCGGAAGCAGACGATATATATCTGCTGGATACGGCTTCTGCAAAGAAAGGCGCGTATCTATTGGATACATTTTTTACAAAAAAAGATATACATGAACTGGCCGGATACCAGGAGAAATATTGGGAGGAATATACCAGCAGAGGTGACCGCCAAAGGCCGCCCGGATACCGCATTTGCGCCCATCTGTCAGAAGATGGAGAAGATTTGTATGGAATCACTGTTCAGGAAGTTACCTGGGAAACCGATCAGGAGTATAGAGACGTATATAAAGACCCGCTACTGAAGAAACCATGCAGTTATGAAGTTATTCCCCGTATGGAGAAAAACGGAGTAGAATTTTATTCGGATCAATATGCAGTTATGTGGTACGAGACAGACAGCAGGATCGTATTTAGCCGGATGGCAAAACCTTATGAAAACATGAAAGAGCCGGACGGGAAATTTGTGGAAATATCGCTTAATTTTCCCTATCTGGTATTTGGCCGCAAAAGATGGGAAAAATGGAGCGAAAACAAATATCTGCATGATTTTGCAGAACAGACAGATATAAAAAATACGATGCTTTCTCTGGAAACACCGTTCTCGCCCTTTTGTCTAAGAAAATCGGTACTGATTCCGATCGAACCGGATAAAAGCGGAAAAGGACGCTTTTACCTGGAACTGCGCATGGAAAGCCGTCCCTGGCTGGCGGCTTTGGACTATATGAAATATGTTTATCTGGCAGGAGCGGCGCTGACATTGGCCTGTATGTTAAAAATAATTTATTCTGCCAATCAAATCTATGACCGGCAGGAAGCGCTGGATGAAAACAGAAAAAGCGTGATTAGCGCCATGGCCCACGAATTAAGAGAACCCTTGATGATGATTGAAAATCTTGCAAAGAATTTACAAAACCATGTAAAAGAGGAAAAACGTGACGAATATCTTGGTCAGATTATAGAAAAAACAGAAGAAATGGATCGCCTGGTGGGCGAGATGATTCGAATATCGAAAATGGACGAGGCATATATGGCAAAGGGAGACAAAGAGGATGGAAAATAATAAGAATTACAGACTGCTGATCGTGGAAGACGACTGTCTGCTGGCGGAAGCGGCGGCGGATTATTTTACCGGTAAAGGCTGGGAAGTGGAAACGGCGGGCGACGGAGAGACGGCGCTCGAAATTTTGA
>CAJUMT010000259.1 GCA_910587495.1 uncultured Lachnospiraceae bacterium
CAGATAAAATCTGTCCCGGGGATATTCATGAAGCGCTCTGCCCATGACAATCTCAGAGTTTCCGTTATGGTAACCCCATGCCGTATCATAATAATTGATTCCCTGCTCCATGGCATAGTCCACCATCTCTTTGGCAGCCGCCTCATCAATCTTCCCGTCGTCTCCGTCAATCACCGGCAGGCGCATGGCGCCCATGCCAAGGGCCGATAACTTTATGTCCTGAAAATCTCTGTAAATCATACTATCCTCCTGTTCCGCGTCTGTTTTTTTGTTTCATTCCGTATCCGCCGCCTGTACTTGCAATGCATCGGAATCCGAAAAATATAGATCTTTTATGTATCAACTAAGGGCGTCCCGTATATGCTTTATGTACAGCCTGCGTATATTTTTATATTCCCCAAGGCCCTTTAATACACAGCTCACTTCAAACCCCTCCGCCTCAAAGCGGTTTTTCCAGGAATCGCTGTCTTCGCCTGACATGTCGTTTAAAGCATGGTCTCCCGCCACCACCATAAAAGGCGCCAACTTCACATGCCGTGCCTTATAAGTGCGGACCTGGACAAGCAGCGTATTAAGAGACGGAGAAGCTTCCACCGTTCCTAAAAACACATTGGCATATCCCAGCTCTTTAAACCTGCTGTCCAGCGCCGTGTAAACTGCATTGACATGATGCTCGGTGCCATGTCCCATCAACACCAGGGCATCGGAAGAAGCCAGATCTTTGTATTCCTCCATAACCGCCCGGATCACTGCATCGGAATCTTCCTCGCTGGCTAAAAGCGGTTCTCCAAAGCGGATCGACGCGAACCGACCTTCAAAGGCAAGCACGTCTTCCTTCATCCGGTCATTCTCTATTCCGTCAATCACATGGGTCGGCTGCACGACTACCTCCGTCACCCCATCGGCAAGCATACGTTCCATGGCCTCTGTCACTGTATCGATCCGTACCCCGTCTCTTTCTTGTAATTTCCGGATGATCCTGCCGCTGGTCCATGCGCGGTATAAGACATATTCCGGAAACGCTTTTTTAATGTCCGCTTCGATCCTGTCAATGGTTTTCTCTCTTGTTTCATTGACGCTGGTTCCGAAGCTGACTACCAGAAGTGCTTTCAAATGGTGCATATTTTCTCCTTTGCATGGTCAAATATGCATATACTATAGCATTTCCTGTTTATAAATTCAACAAATCTATTTTACAAAAATACGGGTATTTACAAAAATTTTCACTAAGAATTGTAAAAAGACTTTAAACCTGGTATAACTCTACTGAAATTTTCTGCGAGTACTCGCAAAAATTTTCAGTAGAAGGAAGGTATATGTTATGGTAATTAAAAGAAATATTTATTTGAATACACTCATCAACAAAAAACAATTACAGAATTTCGAGGGCGAGGTAACGAAGTTCACATGTATCCGCTCAGTTTCGCCGAGTTTATGTCTGTCTATCCAGGCACCCGGCAGGACGGATGGAACGAATACATGCTGTACGACGGCCTGCCATTGATCTTTAGCTTTTCTGCTCCTGATGAAAAAATCTCTTTTTTGAAGTCCCTGTTTGAAGAAACTTATATCTCAGATATTGTAGGAAGACACAAAATCCGTAACCAGGCAAAACTTTATTGGATGTGGATGTTGGCGTGATCACCCTGAATGAAACCAATAAAAAAGGCCATGGTATACGCAAACAACTGGAAATCGACTTTGTATGTAATAAAGGCTCCAAACGCTATTATATCCAATCTGCTTATGCTTATGCAATCCTGGACAAAGAAAAAATAGCGCAGGAACAGCGTTCTCTCATGCTAACCGGCGATTTTTTCAAAAAAATCATTATCACCAAAGATTCGCCCGCGCCATACTACAACGAAGACGGCGTGTTAATTATGAGTGTTTATGATTTTCTGCTGGATGAGAACAGCCTGGAAAATTGACTCCTCTTTTACAGTTAAATTCTGATATGCAAAAAATCCTGATATAAGCTTTTTCCATACTTATATCAGGATCTTATTGCTTTCTTTTATATCATTTTATCCCGCTTTCTTTTACTGCCAGTACTCCATCACTTGCTTTTTGGATATATTGGCATATGTCTCCGTCTTAATAATTGACTGGTAGGCCGAGTCAAAATCAAGGTGCATCCCTTTCAATACATCCACGAGCGCTTTCAGACCTTTTTTTCTCCGATCTTTTCACCGAAGATTTTACTTTCATTCAACTCGTCTTCCATCAATTCCCTTAAAGCTTCACACATCACAGCATCCTCCTTTAACCTTCCAAACAGTTCCTTATTCGCTCGGATAATGGCAGCCAGTACCGAATCCACCAGTTGGCGGCTCCTGTGATCCTTGCGTCTCTGCGCCTGCTCCACCAACAACCTGGCTCTTTCCTGATCCAACTTCTTTGTCAGCGCTTTCAGCCAGACGTACTGCTGGCCTGTCAGCTCCTTAGATACTATAATCTGCGTGGCAAAATTCGTTTTGCTTTCTATATAGTATATACCCTTATATGGACTTCTAATTGTATATCCTTCTTCCACAAGATCAATCAGCAGTTTTTCCGGCTTTGCATCCCGGATCATGGTAATGGTCACGCTGCTGGCTTTGATCTCATTCATTTCATCCTTCATCTGATAATCACCTGGTTTTTTAATCACCAGCAGATCCACCTGCAGCGGCTTGGTATTCAGGTTGTGTTCCCGTATAAACTCAAGATATTTTCTGTCGTCTTCCAATACCAGCTCCATGGCCGAACAAAACGCTGAATGCCATTATGTCTTTAATTCTTCCATCTTAAAGTATCTCCTTGATGACATTATACCTTAGTATGATATTTTCTGCAACTAAATTTTGTAAAGCTTAGGGGAACATTTTGTAAGCGGATTTTCCTCTATCATCTTGCGGAAGCGTTCCAGATCCGCTTTTGTAGTGATCTTAAAATTCCCTTCATCGCCAGGGATCATGGCGATGTCCATATGATCCAAAATGGCAGGCTCCGTTGAACCGTTGATGGCAAGGATACGCTCCGGCAAAAGCTTCCGGTTGGCTTCGTAATACCTGCTGATCCGGAAAACTTCCGGCGCCTGCCCGGCGTAGACTTTGCTCCGGTCTAAAAGTTCCGTCACGCACGCGCCGTCCTGACTTAGATAGACCGTATCTTTCATGGGAAGCACCGGCATCAGGCCGTCGTGTCCCTGTACCGCATGCAGACAAGCCGTAACCTGGTCAGGGGAAAGCCGCGGACGGGCAGCGTCGCGGATGAAAACATAGCCGGAATCATCGGCATAGGTTCTTATATCCTGTAATCCATGGAAGATGGAGAGCTGCCGGTTCTCGCCGGGCGGGGAAAAGCCGCGGAATTTTTTACATGGGTCTGCGGTTTGCAGCCAGTCTGTAATGTTCTCCTGCCACGCGCTGTCGGCTACAATCTGTATTCCGTCAATCTGGCCATGGCGGGACAATGTCTCTATACAATAGGAAATAACCGGGCGGCCTCCCACTTCTATGTACTGTTTGGGGATGTCCGCGCCAAGCCGCAGACCGGTTCCGCCGGATAAGATTAATGCGATATTCATAATGTTTCCTCCTGGCCGATGCCTGTATATGCGGTCGTCCCGACGACAAAGCAATAGCCAAAGCTTAAAATTTTAATTCCCGAATCGCCTGCAGCGTATCTCCATAGGGCTTCCCCCTGCCAAACAGAAGGGTTGTCCCAAGCACAAAGCCCCTCACACCCCTGGGGGCAAACTCCAGGATTTTCTCTGCGCTGCAGGCTCCGTCCCAGTAAAGCTCAAAATCCATGTCATCTTTTAACGCCAGCAGGCGGGTAATCTTCTTCCCCACATAAGGAAGGTACATCTGCCCGGCGTTGCCCGGGTTGACGGACATGACCAGCACCTTCTTCACAATGCGCAGCATTTCCATCACCGTCTCCACGGAAGTCCCTGGATTGATAGCAATTCCTGGAATCATACCTGCATTGATGATGCTTTGTAACGTGGTGGAAGGATGGTATTCCGCTTCCGGATGGATATAAACAGTGTCTCCTTTTCT
>CAJUMT010000260.1 GCA_910587495.1 uncultured Lachnospiraceae bacterium
TAGGAATGACCACTGATGCAAACGGTCACCGGCGACTGTATACAGGAAGAAAAGTAATCAAGAAGCCTTTGTGCCCCTTTCTCCAGTACCTGTTCCATCTGCTCGGACACCACGATAAATTCGTTGGAGCGATAGACATGGTTAAATATGATGGCTTCTTCATATCCCAGCTGCTCCCGGATCTGTTTCTTTAGATTGTAAGAGAGCCGGTTCATATCATGTCCGTTCTGCCAAGCCAGTTCCTGCAGATTATGAATTTTGACCAGCATTAAACTCATACCCGCCAGATCCATACTGCTGTTCACGGTAATCGACGGGACAAATGATGTATCCTTGTGTTCGATCAGATGACTGAATTCCCGGTCCTGCAACGCAGAGCCGGCTTTCAAAAGTTTCTCTTTCTCATGTGCCCTCTCACTGATCAGTTCTAGCGCTCTTGTTAGGGCGTTGACCAAATCAATTCGAGTGATGGGTTTGATGAGATAGTTAATGGAACCGGACATGAAGGATCCCTTGACATATTCAAAATCATCATAACCGCTGATCACGAAGGTAACTACATCCGGATACTGCTCATGCATCCGGGACAAAAGATCCACGCCGTTTAAAAATGGCATGTTGATGTCCGTGATCAGAATATCCGGGTGTTCTTCCTCCATCCTTCGGAGCACTTCTTCCCCGTCTGCCGCCGGCTCCAGAAATTCCAGGGAATAAGATTCCCATGGGATCATCCGGCGGATCTTCTCCCGGGTCCAGTATTCATCGTCTGCAACCAGTACCTTATACATTCGTTCCTTCATTTTATTTCTCCTCCTGCCTTCCCGGAAGATTTAAGGATACTTTTGTTCCTTCTCCGATCGTGCTGGTAATGTGAATCCCGTAAACGTCTCCATACAGCATTTTCAGGCGCGCATTTATGTTATGTAAACCTATTGATTTTCCGTGTCCCACATAATCCGGATCGTTTTTCTGAAGCTGCTCGTTCAGAACTCCGGCGTCCATCCCCACGCCGTTGTCCTCCACACAGATCAGAAGCTCATCTCCCCGGCGCCTGGCCGTGATACGGATCTCCTTTTTGCCCCGCTTGTTGCGCAGGCCATGGTTCAAAGCATTTTCCACCAGCGGCTGCAGCGAGATTCTGGGGATCAGGTCCTTCAGGGTATCCGGATCGATCTCATAAATATAAGCAACGTGATCCTGCATCCGCACTCCCATGACATAACTGTAGTTTTTTAAATGCACAATTTCTTTCGCCACTGTGGAAAACGGATCCTTCATATTCAGGCTGTAGCGGAAAATATTGGAGAGCGACTGACTCAGCATGCTCACCTCCGGACAGTCCCTGATCTCTGCGATGCTGCTCATGGTATCCAGCGTATTGTACAGAAAATGCGGATTGATCTGTGCCTGAAGCGCTTGATACCTCGCTTGGCTAAGAAGCAGGTTGGTCCGGTTTTCTTTATCCCTTAATTCTTCCATCTGATCCAACATTTCATTAAAATTCCTTCCCAGCATTCCGATCTCGTCAGAATGGATGATCTGTGTCCGAAGAGACGTATCCCCCTCTTTGATCCTGCGGATGGTATCCATCAGAAGATCCAGCGGATGGGTCAGATTCCGGGACACAAGGATCGTCAGCACCGTCGCAGCAGCCAGCATCAGCAGGGCAATCAGGATCAGATTCATGGTCAGCGTTCTCTGGTTCTGCTGCAGCACCCATTGAGGCATGATGGAATAGGCCGTCAGATCATATCTGCTCTGTCCTGCCTGAAAAAGTTCCTGTCTGGATGAGTCGGCGATCACTGCCTCCCCTCCGCTCATAATCGCTTCGGACGCTTCTTTATAATACGCCGCTTCCGTCTCCGTAAGGTTTCCCACAGACACTGCCGGTCGGTCCCCACAGGGCTGCAGCCAAATGTACATTGTATTATCTGTATAATACTTCTCCATAATAGAAGAAAACACCTTGCTATCCACATCACACACCACATAGCCGATCTGCGCCTGCCGGTTGCTGTTGTAGTAAAGCTTCATCACAAAGCGCAGGATATCCTTTTCCCGATAGGAATTATAATAGCTGGAAATCAGCATCACAGAGCGTTCCGACCCGATATAGTCCTGAACAGTCCGGGCATTCTGCCCTTCCATATCCTCATAAATATCCGTTTGGTAATTATGCCTTGGCGTCACCGCCCGCCGGTAACAACTGATGATCTCATGCCGCGGGGTATACAGATACAGAGAGACCACGTTGTCTTCGGACTCAAATTTGCCGGTTCCGATATCGTAGGCTTTCCGGTAGTACCGGCTGCGCAGTTCTGTAATCCCCATATCGCTTTTCAATGCCTTGACAAAATCTTCTTCCGTATAAGTCTCCAGGAGATTGTTCTCAATATTTTTTACAAAGCTGTAAATTTCTTTCTGCATGTTCTGGAGTGAATTTTCGCTCTCTTCCTGTGACAGACGGTAGATCAGTCCGGAAGAAGACTCCTGAAAGAGAAAGGTCTGAAGAATCAGGGCAAACAGCGTACAGCCAAGACACATGAACAGAATTTTAAACCGTAGTTTCATCTCCACTCCCCCGCGAAAACAATATATTGTGAATCAAGATTTATATATTTATTATAGTATGGTTTTTTGTTTTCTTCAATCCCGGAAAGAAACTGCGATACCGTAACTTTGCTTCCGGGTTTTGCCGCCTGGAATTTCCCCATGAAAAAAGTGTTTACACATCTTTCTTCTTGTGCTATACTCATATCTGGTTTATCACTTTACCATGCTACTATGTTAGCAGAGAAGAAAGGCGGTCTATAGTTATGGAGAAAAAAAAGAAAAGATCGTCAGATTCCTTTCAACATCTGACAGCCATCTCCTTTTTTGCGATTATTGCGCTCTGGTGCGTGATTACATATGGAGGACTGGTCAGCAGCTTGTTTGTGCCTTCTCCTACCGAAGTATTCCAGGCGCTTATGAAAACGGCGAAAGACGGTTCTTTGTGGGCGGATTGTCTCATCTCTATAAAAAGAGTTATGACAGGATGGCTTTGGTCCGCGGTGGCCGCGCTTCCATGCGGTATGCTGATGGCGCGTTCCAGAAGATTTAAGGCCGTGTTTCAGCCGGTGATTGAATTTGTCCGGTATTTACCGGTTGTGGCTTTGGTCCCGCTGACAATTTTATATCTGGGCGTTGATGAAACACCAAAATATGTGATCATCTGGCTTGGAACCTTCTTTCAGCTTGTACTTATGATTTCAGATACTGTATCCGCCGTGGATAAAAATATGCTGAACGCGGCATACACGCTGGGCGCGGACAAATGGCAGGTCTATACCCAGGTCATCTTTCCTGCTTCTCTTCCGGGTTTTATGGATGATTTCCGACTGACAATCGGATGGGCATGGACCTACCTTGTGGTAGCCGAGATGGTGGCGGCCGGCAGCGGGCTTGGATATACGATTTTGAAATCTCAGCGTTTTATGGCGACGGATGTGATTTTCGGCGGCCTGATTATGATCGGCGTCATCGGCCTTGTGACAGATCTTCTGATGCGCATCCTTACCAGGCTGGTCGTACCATGGCATGAAAGGTTAGGTGACTCCTGATGGCCGAGATAAAATTAAAAGTAGAACATTTAAGCAAAACATTTGAGAAGAAAGGAAGAAAAGGCGGGGAAGTAGCAGCCCTTTCCGATATCAGCCTGGAAGTAGCAAAATCGGAATTTGTTGTAATTGTAGGACCTTCCGGGTGTGGAAAATCTACATTGCTCAATATTATCGGCGGTCTGGAAGAATCCACCGAAGGAACTGTGACTGTAGACGGCAAAACCGTCACACAACCAGGCGCGGACCGGGGCATGGTGTTTCAGGGATACAGTCTGTTCCCATGGCTGAATGTACAAAAGAATGTGGAATTCGGCATGAAGATGCAAAAAGTCCCTGCAAAAGAGCGCCAGGAAAAAGCTCTGGAAATGATTGATCTGATAGGTCTGAAAGGATTTGAGCAGGTGCTTCCCGGACAGCTTTCCGGCGGCATGAAGCAAAG
>CAJUMT010000261.1 GCA_910587495.1 uncultured Lachnospiraceae bacterium
ATCCACTTAAAAATTCGCCGGAATTTGGTTTTTTCCCCTTTTCTTTTATGTCTTTTCGAGCTTTCTTATGCGCTTTTGCCGCCTTTTCCACCTGCCCTGCATATTCCAGGGCATCATACAGATTATTTTTCACAGCCATTGCATAATGAATCTCTGTCTGGTTCTCCACCCCAAAAAGAACATATTCTGTTTTCCCGTCCGTCTTGGCCGTACACAGCTTCTGTCCATCTCTCAGCTTTTGGATCGGAACCCGGATTCCGTCCGCCCCATAGGGAAACGCCACCGCCTTTCCAGCCTCTATGGCAATTCCATTATACCAGAAAAAACGCTCTGGCTCAAGCGTTATTTTTTCTAAAGCCAAATATCCATGCAAGCACAGCACTTGGCTCATTGCCCACGGGAATCAAGGAAATATTATAAATCCTTACTATAAGTATGAAATTATCAAGGTGCAGTTCTCTTCATGCATCCGCCGCCTGTATCATGACCGGCTTTTCTTCTTTTTTATGTTAAGAACCTGCATCCGGCATGGGTGATATGCAGGCTGTTTTTGTTGTACATAAAGTACAAAGTCGTCAATGTTTCTCCCACATAGCCTATGTACCGGTCCTTCCTGTCCTTCCCTTGGGGAACGCTGTATTGTTCTACAAGCTCCAGAATAGGGAACAGCCAGCCGCAGTAATCAGCCAGCACTTCTTTCTTGGCGAGCAAGATATTGTAATTGTACAAAAGCCTCTGCTTTAATATGTCTGGAAAGGCTTTGGCATAGTCCGGCTGCAGTTCCAGGACCGCGCGCAGCACGGCGTCCCAATCTTCCTGCTTTAAATATCGCTTGTGATGCGCTTCTATATCCGGCTCATAAGGCATCGGATACGGCAGGACGACGTCCACTTCATTGTCCACTAATCTGAGCAGATCGTCGTCACTCAGGTTTAAAATCCTCCTGTAATGGCACAGGCCATAGTACGCTTCTTTGCTTTCGGAAGAGAAAGTCTGCAGGCAGTTTTTCCAGAGCCAGTACAGGGCGGTCAGCTCGGAATAGTTCATGTTCTTTTCGGAAATATTTTCCCCCTCACAATCCACAATATCCGCCACTCGCTCTCTACACAGCGTTGCACCCACCTGAACAGGTGTGATCCATGCAGGCAGGGCATAATCAGAGGATAACGGCCTATCCTTATAGAATCTGGCCTGAAACATATGTATTTCCGGCCTATGGTATCCCACAGGAAGCGCCGACAGTGGCATATAAAGCCTGTCCTGCGCATAATAATATCCCATAAGCTCTGCCCATCTTAAAGAAGTCAGACGGACATGGCAAGTAAGGCCGCAGGCGTCCAGGCTGTTTTCAATTACAGACATGACATCCTCCGGCGTCGCAATCAGAATCTCCATCTGTCCTTTTTCTGGTGCAGAAAGGCTGTTGCTGAAAGCAGACAGTTCCTGGACGGGAAGCCCGACACAGTACTCCGCATTATTAGCGCGTTCTGTCACCAGAAAACAGCGGATCTTTTTTGCAGGGTACAAATTATGTATTGCTTCATATGCGCCCAGGGCGATTGCCTGCGCGCCGAAAATAGCCAGATCCATATGGTATTCTCCTTGTAGTATAAGTGTAGTCTTACATTACTGAGATAAACAACACCCACTGCTACCGTCATGAATAAAACTTTCGGAAAGCCACCGTATCTTTTTTTTGGGAACCTGCATGGCCATCAAATATTCCTGAATAGAGTATGCTATACTTTCCACGGTATTTGCTATTAAAACATAATCATACAGATTCTTTAATTCTTTGATTTTTTCAGGTGAATAAACATCCAGTCCCTGACTTCTATAATTCCGGAAATTTTGATCCAGCCAGCATACTATTTCTACAAAGCCATCATTTAAAAGATACTCATAAATTTTCTGTCCCAGCACACCAGCACCATAAATTATCACACGACTATGTCGGGAGATCCCACCATAAGGAATTAAAATCTGCTCATCTAAAACCTGTATCTGACGCAAAAGGAAAAAATATTTTTTATACTGTACAAGCTGTGGCCCCATGATCTTTGCAACACCTTTTTGCATAAATATTCTTTCCAGATATTCCATTAAAATCTGAATACGCTCCCTTTCGTTCGCATTACCAGTCTTTGTAATACTCCCTTGACGCTGTACATAATGATATCCGCAAATATCTGTGATTAAAATCTGCTTTGCCTCCAGCACACTTGGATAAATTACCGCTGCATCTTCGCCGGCACAAATCCGCTCATCTACTGATAACTGTGTTTTATACAAAATATTTTTTCGAATTAATTTTGTATATATATGGGGCTGCAAGCCATACTCAAAGAATCGCCCTGAATAAATGAGCTTTGGCAATATACTGTCTTTTCCATAAAAACCATTTGAAATTTGATTCATCACTTTTTTTGATTCATTTCCAATATCATGAAAATGCCCCGCAGCCACTATATCTGCACCTGATGCTTCTTGAGCGCTGACCAACTGTTCATAATAACTAGATTCTATCCAGTCATCCCCATCTACATATCCTACAAAGTCACCCCTGGCTTCCTTAAGTCCCGCTTTCCTCGCACTGACAAGACCGCCATTCACTTTATGTACTACTTTAATTCTTGAATCCATTTGTGCATATTTGTCACAAATAAGGCCTGAATGATCTGTGGAACCGTCATTAACCAATATGATTTGTATGTTCTGATAACTCTGATTTCTAATACTTGATATACATTTTTCTATATATGGTTCCACATTATATACAGGAACAATAATACTAATATATGTTTTCATCTTTTCTCCATCAGCTTAATATCTGCCCTATCTTTAAACATCAATTGTTTTCAGAAATTGTGTTTACTATATCACCGACCGTAAACACCTTTGCAGTCAACTTTTTCTTAATGGATTTTTCTATCTTCATTTCTTCCTGCACTAGCGCTACAATAACTGCATCGACTTCTTCCAGGTCATCTTCCAGCGTATAGGCCGGATATTCAGTCTCCAAAAATGCGGCATTCTGATCGATAATATACTGGACACATGCGCCGCTCCCCTCTAATCTCTTAATAAGTTTCTTACCTAATGGCCCAAATCCATAAACCGCCAATTTCTCCATCTTATGGTCTTTCAGATATTTGGCGATGCCTCTTCCTTCTTCTTCAAGCGTTGTCCAATCATCCAGCACATAAAACATCTTCCTGAACTTGTCCAGATTATTCAGGGACTTTTTTTTCATCTTCATCAGCATATTTTTAAGTAATTTATTATCTTCATCAGAAAAAATATGGCTTTCCAATAAAATATGAACCACTTCTTCTTCCGAACACATCATCTTATAAGAATCCAACGAAGCATTTCCATATTTCACTATATGTTCAAATAAAACTTGTTCATTAAGCGCAAATCTCTTTCCTTCTGCCAACATACACAGCCATAAGAAAAAATCATCTGCACCATTATTTTCAACAATATTTTCCTTCCATAAATCAGATATGGATTCTCTCAGCAACAATACCTGTCCAGGCGAAATGATAGGGGAGCCGTTTTCAAACATAAAATCTTTACTCATTATTTTATGAAACGGCGTCATTGTATTATAAAACAACTTTTTTTCATGGATTACCTGACACACAACGGCATCATTATTTTTTATACAATGCAGCTGGCTATAAAAATAATCCGGATGTATCCGATCATCCTGATCTAAAAACAGCACATACTTCCCTGTGCTGTTTTCCAAGCCTCTCACTCTGGCACCATGGATTCCACGATTGCAGTCCGTAGGCAAAACTGTTATGTCAACAAGTTCAGAAGTATCTTCTATAAAAATCGATTCTGCAGGATCGTCATTAACAAAGATCAGCTCTATTTTTTCATTAAAAGAAAGCTTCTTTCTGCCTTCCTCTATCTGTGCAATCAAACTTTTTATATATTTTT
>CAJUMT010000262.1 GCA_910587495.1 uncultured Lachnospiraceae bacterium
TATCTATGCAGTCACGCATTTTATCTTTCCATTCGATGTACTTGTCAATCTTCTCAGCAAGCTTCTCGTCATGGATATCCTGTATGGAAATCTTACCGTTGTCTACAAGGTCACGGTATTTTTTGGACAGGCCTACTTTTTTAGCCTTCTTATTGTAGTAATTGTAGGCGTCCACGTTAGACTCAATCTCTTTGCGGTTGGAGCGGATGGCTTTGTCCAGGCTCCAGTTTTTGTTCCACCAGCTTGTAAATTTGTCGGCGGTGGATTTCCATTTGTCGGTGATGTGGGAGAATTTATCCAGAAGGCGTTCGATCCAATTGTATTGTTTCTCAAACTGTTTTTCGCTTTCTTTTTCCGCATCCTCTTTTGCTTTTTTGGCAGCGTCAAGGTCAAAACCGAAATCTACCTGCCCAAGCATCATGGCGCCGTTCTGGTAGCCTTTGAGGATTGTATCCGCGGCCTGCCCCTGCATCTCGCCACGGAGTTTGGCGGCGGCAACGGCCTGTTGGAGCATGGCTTCGGTCGCGTTTAGAGATGTGCCTACGAGGTGTTCATTGGCCCCTGCAAGGTACTGGGTGGCTTCTGCTTCGGACTGGATCTGATTGATGGCGTCAATGGCGTTGCGGGCAAGCTGGATCTGCATCTCATTGAGCTTTGCTTTTCCCAAATCCTCTAAAGCAGCCTGTTCGTCCCCATAGGCGGCAAGGAGTTTAAAATCAGCGTCTACGATATCCTGGGCCTGGTCTGCGGTGATTTTTCCATACTCATTGTAGGTTTCACGGGCTTCTTTGACTGCTTTTAGTTTGGATTGGTATTTGTCCATCTCCCCGTTAAGCTCCGACATGACGTCGGCTTCTTTTTCCTTGGCTTTTTTGTCTTTTTCAGCGGACTTGGCGGCAGTGGCGGCGGATTGGCTCATGTTGGTGTATCCAGATGAAGTAAGAGATACTTGTGCAGCAACTTCCTTACATTTTTTCTTTGCAATATCAAGCTGTTCCACAATGCGTGGATTATCTACGCCATCATCTACTTGCGATTGCAGGCTTTTAGCTCTTGTAAACCAGAATAATGAATCCGTAGCAACACCAAGGTTCTTACACAATGCCTCCAGAGCTAAAATATCTCCGTAAGTACTCAGACAGTTTTCATTTGCCAGCATCTTCTGGAGTGCATACAGATAGATCTTCTGTTTAGTATCCTCTGCATAGTTGCCTTCCTGGATAAATCCGCTAATTTGTGCCAGCGTAGCATTGGAAAAATCCAGCCCGGCGGCTGCGGCATTTTCATAAGCCCTTGCAAAATCCTCTGTAAGCAGCTGGTTGACGCCAAGCAGTCCTTTTAATTCTAACTGGGATATGATCTGTTCCCTTGTACTGGAACTGAGTCCGTCCAGGACGCCGGAATTGAATACAAACTCTGTCGCAAGCCCATTGAACGCTTTCTGCATCTGTTCAGCCGTGGTGGAAGAGGAGGCTGCCAGCTTTTCAAACTCGTCGAAGGACTGGCATACCCCGCCAAAATCTTCGCGGAGCTTTTCAATATCTCCAAGCTCAAAGGTAAAATCAACTTTATCTTTATTTACGTCATCGTAGAAGTCGTTATAAAGATCCTGTAGTTCAGACAGGGATTCAATCGATTTGGAGAAGGATTCGGGGTCGAAAGTTGGAGGGGCCACAGTAGACGCACCAGTTACTTGTCCTTGTACAATTCCAAGGTTTATCAGCAGCCCGGTTAATTCATCTACCGATAGCCCACAATCATATGCGGATTTTTTCAGTTTGTCAAAGGATGCATTTTCTCCAGGATTCTGGTTAAATGACTGCAGGTCCAGATCGCTGAAACCCATCAGGTCATTCGCAAGTTCATTTAGGGCAGCATTGTCTTTTAGCTTATTGTTAAAATCAAGCAGCCGGGTATCAGCCTGGTCGAATACGTCCTTAACAACAGAACCATATTTTTCCCAGTCTGAATTATCACTTATGGTATTATTTATTTCCTGTAAAGACTGCCTTGCATTTTTAACATTTTCATCATTGAATGGATCTTCGCTTTGCAGTACGGCTTCATTGTATGCTTCTACGGCTTCCAGGGCTTCCCCATATAAGATTGACATGTCATCATCATTAACAATTTCGGCTGTAAGTGCCTGCTTATACATGTTGCCATAGTCGTCAATAACAGCTTTTACTTTGCTTAGTGATTCAGATGAAACATCTATTACATTATTGAAGATGCCTTCGTTTTCAAATTCCTTTGCTTTATCGCGGACGTCATTTTCAAACGCATGGATTGTTTCATATGCGGACAGGGCGTCTGCTTCCAAATGGACAGAAAACTGTGTGCCGTTAAATTCCTCTGTCAAATAGACACCCTGTTCTTCGTATTTTTCTGCAATTTCTTTTAATGCCTTTCCTTCATCGGAATATGCAGACACGCTGTAACTAAGGTCATAGTCATCTTTATACTCCATCTTGTCTTTTGCCAGCGTGATACCTTCGTGATTATCATTTAGAAAAGTCTGCGCCGCTTCTTTATTGTATGCCATGATGGCGTTTGTCTGATTCCTGTATGCGTCGGCTACAAGGTTAACTGCACCGTATTCTTCACCAAACTTATCATTGATTTCCGTCTGGAGGTCGAATAGCTGCTTTTTGATGTTATAAGTTTCTTCTTCGTTGCCGCGGGCTTTGCGAAGGGCTTCTTGAAGTTCGTTATACCGTTTGGCGTAATCTTCTATGGATGAGGCTGATTCTTTGTAGGCATTTGCCGCGTCCTCGGTTGCCTGGCGGGTTTCTTCTATGGACCTTATATGATTGTCAAAAAGTGTTTTTATAACCCCGACTGCCGCGGAAATGCCCATGATCCATGTCATGGGGTTCATCGCCATCATAGCCGCCTGTGCTTTGACCTGCAGCCAGACAGAGGCAGTCGTCGCTTTCATGGATGCGATCAAGCGGGGCAGCACGCCTGTTGCCTGTGCATTCATGGAGACTGTGATGCCTGTACGCATCGCAAGTTCCTGCGCCTGCGCTTGTGTAAGCTCACCGGAAGCCATTGCTTCCTGTAATTTTTTCGCTGTGATCTGTACGATCTGATGTTCTTCCCCTTCGATTGCCCCGGAAAGCCCCAGGGCTGCCATAGCGGCGGAGGTATCCGCATCCCTGCCTAATACCGTCTGCAGATTCTGCTGCACCTGCGCCAGTGTAAGCTTCTGTTTATGCTTCAAAAGCCCTGCGTCTGCCATCGCCTGGTAGTTCTTTGCAGTATTGGCTTCTTTCGCCGCCAGCGTCTCTGCGATCTGGGCATTGGTAAGGCCCTGGGTGGACAACAGAAGTGCAGACTGGTTCGCCTCCAGATCCTGTACTGCATTGGCATAGCTTTGCGCTGTAGTACTGTCGAACATTCCTGTGGATTCTGTTTGGACAGATTGGATGTTATTTATATAAGATTGGAGGATTCCTAAATTTTCACTACCTTTAAACAACAATAATTGATTTCTGTCCATTCCTGAAGTATCTATATGAAGCGATTGGAAATTTGATAAAGTATTTGACATAATCTTTATGTCATCTTTGATACTGTCGATTTTCTATTTATGAGATTGAATGTTTTTAAGCAGTATGTTATTATAGGTAATATTATTAAATTATAAGGAGTATCCTCATATGTCAAATATAAACTATGTATTAGAAGGAAAATACAAAGGTAAAAAAATAGTAGGTGTATCTAATGTAAGAGTATCTCACGCACAAATCAATGGTGCTGATGATCCTATATCGAAATTTACTATTTCATCCTACACCCTCATCGATGAATCCAACAAAGAAGAGTATTCTTTCCTCAAAGGCGCATTAGGCGCTGCATTCTTCGGCGGACTTGGTGCTGTTGCCGGTATCGGCGGCAAGAGCAGGAAAGAATACCTTATCGCAATTGAATGGA
>CAJUMT010000263.1 GCA_910587495.1 uncultured Lachnospiraceae bacterium
CATACTCAAAGAGTCTACCGCCCATACGGACAGATGTACCGTCATAGCAGATAAAGGCTTTGCGAGTGACGACGGCTTCACCTTGCTTGAGGAATGTGGGCTGGATTATGTGATACCGCTGAAAAGGGGAAACCGTTTTGTAAAAGGCCATATTCCAGCCTCGCCCTTTGGATATGAAGAAGCCTTCAGTTTTAACAGGCGTGGGATACACAGCTTGACCATTGCAGAGGAAGGGCTCAATATCCACTTGTTCTTTGACACGGATCCGTTGGTACAGGAGATCGCAGATGTCACGAAGAGGACGGAAAAGAAGAACAATGCCATGGAATTGAAAAAAATGCGGGAAACAGCACGCAGGGCAAAAGGAAAAGGCCGCCTCACTGACGAGGAGCTGGAAGTACTGGAGCTCATCACGATCCGGGAAACTTATGCGGACAATGAAGAAATGGGGGCCATCACCTTAAAGACAAACCGACTGGACTTAAATGCATTTCAGATCTACAGTATATACAAGCAGAGACAGGCAATTGAACAGTTCTTTAAAACATATGGAGATACCATGTCCTATGAAGCATCCTATATGAGGAACAACTATACAGAAGAAGCATGGCTGTTCCTGAACCATCTGTCCACCATCATCGGAGTAAATGCAATTGAGGAGATTGCCTCCATTGGGGAATCCAAAAACATATCTTACAAAGACCTGACACAGACACTTATAAAGATCAAGGCTGGGAAGGTGAATGGAAAATGGGTAGTGTATCCGATAAAGAAAAGCGTTCAACGGTTGTGTGGGAAAATGAAGTTCAATCCGAATGACCTAACAGAGTTAAAGCTATAGGGCGGTCAGATACTGCCGCCCATAGCATACCTAATTTTGAAATCGTTACAGTTTTAAAAGTATTCTTTAATAAAAAAGTTAATATTGCTTTTTTAGTGTTATTTGTATATATTATAGAAGGAGGTGCGCTATGCAGATAACACAGATTAAAGAAGATCTTAGTATAAGTTATATTTTAGCTCTATGCGCATATGCTGGCATAGCGTATGAAATTGTAAGGCACGATGGGGATAGTACAGATGGTATTTTAAGAAAGCGGATTTTGCTGGACGGAAATAAAAAGTTTGATGCTGAATTGCGGGTTCAATTGAAATGTACATCTTCGCAATCTCAGTATGCTGATAATGGTGACATACTTATATATAAGCTCAAAGCTAAAAATTATAATGATTTGTGTCTGTCATCAACTACGCCGATTATGTTAGGATTACTTATATTACCTGAAAATGAAACATTGTGGATTAACTGGACGGAAAAAGAACTGCGGATTAAAGGATGCATGTACTGGGCAGAATTTTCAAAAGAAACTGAATCGGTTAATGCAGGGACTGTAAGCGTAAAAATTAATAAGAAAAATGTTATCAATGCAGAAAGCTTACAAAAATTACTGGAACTGACAGCAAAGGGGGAGTGGCCGTGACATATTCAGTTAATTTCATGGATTTGAGCGAAAAAATCAGTCCGCTTGCATTTGCAAAATATCTGAAAGATATGGGTTGGGAATTGTTCCAAAATAGAAAAAAATATATAAAAATTTTTCAGTATGAAAAAAATGATGATTTTTTTCAAGTTATTATTCCTATGGAAAAAAGGCTTAACGATTATAAGGAGGCTATGTACAGAGCGGTCGTGACAGTGGCAGAAGCCGAAAACAAGCCTGTTGAGCAAGTTATGCTGTGTCTGCTGAATCCCAATGCTGATATTTTGAAAATCAGTTTGGAAAAAAGGGATATGGAAGCAGAGAATATTTTTTTTGATGACGCGATTCAAATATATGAAAGCACAAAAAGATTACTGGCAGCAACGGCACTGGATATTTTGCATCCTAAGAGATATCATCAAGGGAAAATGGATGATCGTGTGTTGAAATTTTTGTCAAGCTGCAGACTTGGCCAGACGGAAATAGGAAGCTGCGTTGTTTCAGTTGTATGCCCATTCGCGGAACTTGATGAAAATGAAGGCTACAGACAATTAAGCATTTTTTCTGATGAAGAGCAATGTGCAAATTCTCTGACGCGCCAGGTGACAAGACGTCTGATGGAGAATATATCTTTTATCAAAGACCAGATTGATGACGGAAAGACGGATCAGCTGTTGTTACAAGATGGAGATAAAATGATCAGTGCAAATTTTTATGAGGCGCTGGAGGAATTTAATCTTGATTCAGATGGAGCGGATATAGAATTTATTGCAGAGTGGTCTCCGAGTGTGAAAAATACCTGCAGCGCTGAAAACAGAGTATTGCTTACACATGATTATTATCAGCCAATTGAGACAACAGTTAAAAAGTTAAATAATGAAAAAGGCTTCTATATCTTATAACTTATTTATGGTAATTGAATGAACCAGAAAGACTTCCGGCAGCGATGCAGGGAGTCTTTCTGATTAATAACTCAAAAGCTGCTCTGGCGTAGTTGAAAGTTTGTCTGAATCTATGTATACTATGGAATAATGGCAGAAGAAATTGCACATATCTAAAGATGTAAAGGAGCTTCTTGTTTATGGAATACAGTATCTATGAACTTTTATTTTTTCTGTTTGTCTATTCATTTCTGGGCTGGTGTCTGGAAACGGCGTATGTGGCGGTGCGTACCGGGAAATTCCGCAACCGGGGAATTTTCAGTCTGCCGCTGTGTTTGTCTTACGGTTTTGCGGCGGATCTATTGATCATCTTACTGCCGACGCTGGAGGGCGCCTACCTTTTCCAGGCAGTCGTTTACATGGTCATCACATCCGCCTGTGCGCAGCTGGCAGATGAGATGTCATACAGGGTGACCGGTACAAGGCTGTGGGATCATGAGATTCGGTCTATTTATTCGGGCAGGCTCACGGGACTTGTATATACGTTGGTCATGAGCGGTGTTGCCCTGGTGGTTGTTCTGCTGATTCATCCGGTTTTGTTTATGCTGCTTCATATGCTGCCGAAGCTGCTTTGGCATGTGGGCGTATGGGTGCTCCTTGTGCTGCTGCTTCTGGACTATGCGGCAATCTATTATACGGCGAAAAAGAAGCCTCTTTCGGAGGGAATGCAGTCCCTTTCGGAAGAAATGAGGGAACAGAAGCGAAATTTTGGGAATTTTCTTTCCTCCCATATCTGGCGGCGTCTGAAAAAGGCATATCCGAATCTGCAGGCAGCAGAAGAGAAGACAGAAGAACGGGCAACATATGTGTTTGCCAAAGGACTGTGCCTGGATAAGCTTTTGTGGGTGTTTTTTATCAGCGCGCTGGGCGGAGACCTGATCGAAACGGTTTATGTGAAGCTGACGGCAGATGTCTGGATGAGCCGTTCCAGCGTCCTGTACGGGACGTTCAGCATCGTATGGGGTGTAGGCGCTTCCCTTTTGACACTTTTGCTTCATCGGCTGGCGGAGAAAGAAGACCGATACATATTCCTGGGAGGCTTTTTCCTGGGAGGAACCTATGAGTATCTGTGCAGCGTTTTTACGGAAGTGTTTTTTGGGACGGTTTTCTGGGATTACAGTGATATGCCTTTTAATATTGGAGGAAGGACCAACCTTTTGTTCTGCGTCTTCTGGGGGATTCTGTCGCTTGTATGGGTGAAGATTTGCTATCCTCATTTAAGTCGGTGGATTGAACAGATTCCGCCGGTGGCAGGGAAGGTTGTGACCTGGATCTTTGTGGTGCTGATGGCCTGCGATATCCTGATCTCTGCCATGGCTATGATCCGGTATGTGGAGCGCCAGGAAGGACTGCCCGCCCAAAATGCGGTGGAGCAGTTTGTGGATTATAATTATCCGGATTCACTGATCGAATGGGTCTGGCCGAATCTGCGGATCGAATAGTTTAGAATCTTAAGATTTATCACGACAAACGCATGAGTAAATAAATTATGAACAATCCATTTTTTCTGGTAAA
>CAJUMT010000264.1 GCA_910587495.1 uncultured Lachnospiraceae bacterium
AATAGCCCCTGGCCTGCACATCTACAAAAAAATAATTTTCCTGATCCACAAGGAGCGCTTCCCACACGTCTTCAGGCTTGCAGGAATAAGGATAAGCGCTGCCTGCCGCGAACATACATCCGATCTTATTATCCGGATTGATCTCATGTGCCAGTTTTGTGGCAAGCGCGCTGGCCATCAGCTCATGGTGAGCCGCCTGGTATTTGACCTTTTCTTCGTCCTCCCCTTCCTCAAACACAAGGCCCGCACCCATAAAAGGCGCATGGAGGATCATATTAATTTCATTAAAGGTCAGCCAGCGGGTCACATATTTTTTATAGCGCGTAAACAACACCTGGCACAGACGCAGATAAAAATCTATCATCCGCCGGTTCCGCCAGCCTCCATACTGCTCAATAAGATAAATCGGACAATCAAAATGGGAGATCGTCACCAGCGGTTCAATTCCATACTTTTCACACTCCTGAAAAACTTCTTCATAAAAACGCAGTCCTTCTTTGTTCGGCTCTTTTTCGTCCCCTCTGGGGAAAATTCTGGTCCAGGCAATGCTCATCCTGTATACCTTAAATCCCATCTCCCCAAACAGGCGGATATCCTCCCGGAAGCGGTGATAAAAATCAACCGCTTCCGCTGCCGGATAATGATGATCCTGATCCATGACAAGCATCTTCTTATGACCTGTGATCACCGCGCTCCTGTCCGGGCCTGACGGGCATACATCCACATTGGCCAGACCTCTGCCACCCTCAAAAATGCCGCCTTCACATTGGTTTGCCGCCGATGCACCGCCCCATAGAAAATTTTTTGGTAATGCCATCTGACTGCCCTCCTATCTAAGCGCTTCCAAAAGACAATCGCCCGGCTCCGTCTGTCCCTGGCCCATCTCTACAATTTCCAGGTAATCGTCAGAATTTGTAACAAGCACCGGCGTTTCCAGGCAATATCCTTTATCTGCGATCAGGTCCTTATCAAAACTTATAAGCAATTGTCCTTTTGTCACCTTATCTCCGTTCTTTATATGGGCTTCAAACCCTTCACCGTCTAACTGCACTGTATCCAGGCCGATATGGATCAAAAGCTCCGCTCCGTCGTCGGTCTTGATACCAATGGCATGAAGGGTCGGAAACAGCGCCGTAATCTCTCCGTTCGCAGGCGCATAAACTTTCCCTTCTTCGGGCAGGATCGCCGCTCCTTTCCCAAGCACACCGGACGCAAACGCTTCATCTTTGATCTCTGAAAGCTTCAGAACTTTTCCTTTGATGGGACTTGCGATCTCGCATCTTTTAACCATTGTCTCTCCGGCTCTTTTTTCTACTGGTTTTTCAGACGTATCTGCAGCCGGCGTCCCCGATACCTGCGGTTCTTTATACAGGAACATGGTCGCCAAAAACGCGATGACCATGGTGAGCGCCACGCCTGACACAGCGACAATCAGATTGCCCATGCTTCCGTCTGGTTCAATCATAGCAGGAAACTCAAAAATTCCCATGCCGCCCATCATAAATTTACGGAAATTAAAAGCTCCATAGAAGCCGCCTCCGATACCGCCTGCAATACAACTAATAATAAACGGCTTTTTCAGCGGAAGCAGGATACCGTAAATGGCCGGTTCTGTAACTCCGAAAATACCGGAAATAAAGTTCGGAAGCGCCATCTCTTTTAACTGTCTGTCTTTTGTCTTAAAAAAGATTGCCAGTACCACGGCTGATGTGGCAAATGTACACGCGAAGAAAGGCATCATCACGTTGTCATAACCGTTGGTCATAATGTTATTAATATACACCGGAATAAATCCCCAGTGCAGTCCGAAAATCACCAGAATCTGCCAGGTCAGTCCTACAATCGCGCCTGCCAGCATAGGGCTGAAATTACGCACGCCCATAACAATTTCCGCTATAATGGTGGAACCGAAGGTCGCTAAAGGCCCTATCACCAGGAATCCTACCGGAATTGCCACAAATAATGTAAGCATCGGCACAAAGAAAAATTTCACCAGGTCCGGAATAAATTTACTGAAAAATTTCTCGCACTTGGATGCAAAATACACTACAAAGATCACAGGAATAACGGTTCCCGTATAATCCATGGCAATCAGCGGAATTTTGAAAAATTCCGTATACACATTCGACTCAAACATGGTTCCGGCAAACAGCGTATATAGCGCTTCACCGCCTGCAGACAAAGTACTGTTCTGCACTGTGGGATAACACATAATCGCCCCGATCACCAGACCGATCATAGGCTTTAAATTAAACTTTTTGGCAGCCGTATAACCAAGGAACAAAGGCATAAAATGAAACAGTCCATCACCGATGGCATTAAGTATCAGGTATCCGCCCCCTGTATCCGGATATAAACCCAGAGCCACAAATAGCGCGTTTAAACCTTTTACCATACCGCAGGCAGCCATGATCCCCAGGATCGGCTGAAAAATGCCGGAGATAATGTCAATCGCCCGGTTAAAAAGATTTCCGCCTGCAGTTTCTTCTTCTGCATCAGCGTTTCCCTCTTCCATTCCTAAAAGAGGCATTACATCCGCATACACTTCGGGCACATGGTTCCCGATGACCACCTGATACTGTCCGCCGCTTTTCATAACAGTCACGACACCGTCCATATTTTTGATCACATCATCATTGGCTTTGCTTTCGTCCTTTAACTTAAAGCGAAGCCTGGTGATACAATGGGTCAGACTGTTTACATTTTCCTTTCCACCTACATTTTTAACGATTTCTTTTGCCAGTTCTCCATACTTACTCATGTTTTACCTCCTGATTTAAATTTTTATTTATGAAGGTTTGGCCAACTAAATGTCACCATCCTGGCATACGTTTTTACTGTTTTGTCTTGTGGACCACCCGTTCGATATGGATGGTCAGATAAAGCTGTTCTTCCTTTGACAACTGATATTCATATTTCTTCTCAATAAACTGTGTAATCCTTCCTACACAATCGTAAGCTTTCGGATATTTCCCTTTAATCACTTCCCACAGATCGTCGTTATCGTCTTCTGTATAGATATTCCGTTCTACCAGCCGTTTGGCAAAAAATTTCAGATGCGTAATAAACCGGAAATAATATACATCATCCTCATCAAATGTGAGCTGAAAATAATATTTTACAATATTTACAATCTCCTGCATGATCCGTGTGATCTCATACATATTATGCATGATTTCCTGGTCCATCTGGGCGTTTGCCAAATGCAGGGCAATAAAACCCGCTTCGTCTTCCGGAAGCTCCACCAGGAATCTTTCCTGTATCCGCTTAAGCGCCCATAGCCCGATCTGGTACTCTTCTTTATAAAATCTTCGAATATCCCACAGCAGGACATTTTTCACAGTCACTCCATCTAAAAAACGAACGATGGAAGTATGTACATGATCAATAAGGGATATATAGACCATATCGTTTAATTTCTTCCCCAGGCTTTCCCTTGCTTTGGAGATAATTTCCTCACCGATCGCGATATGTTCCATCGGAATATCCTGAATCAACACCTGAAATTTGTTGCTCACATCCCCGGCAGACAAAGAAAATGTCTTATCCACCATATCAGGGCTGATATCTTCTCCTGCTTTCTTCTTAAAACAGATCCCCTTCCCCATAACAATCTTTTCTTCGCCCTTTTCGCTCAGTACCACCGCCACATTGTTATTCAGAATCTTGAATATTTTCATTCTCCCTGACTCCCCCTGAAAGACAATTGTTTTTTTAAACAAAAAAACCTATATGCACAGATATCTCCAGAAATATCTCTACATATAGGTTTGGCTTGCTTTTGCAATCACCATCCTTGACTTGCCTGTATTCTACCATAACCCGGAAATTAAGTCAACCCTGTTTTTACAATTCAGCACGACAAACGCATGAATGTGTTTTACAACCAAACCCATATATCTGATATATT
>CAJUMT010000265.1 GCA_910587495.1 uncultured Lachnospiraceae bacterium
CTGAAGCCGCCTTGCACCTTCCTTTTTATAGATCCATACCTGATTCAGGCCATTTTCATAATCATGGGTGCTTTCCAGTTCTGATACGGTTTTTGCGTTCACCGCAGTGCCGATGACAGTTACCTGGCAGGAGCCATATACATCGCTGTGGCCTTCCACGCTTGCATTTATATTAACAGTATTGCCAATGCCTGTTTCCCTGCCTGTTATGACTGCCGTCTCATTGTCTATTTTAACAACATTAGCTACATAGTCCGCATCTGTACTCCATCTTAACTTATTGTCAAAAGCATCCGACTTGTCAACAATCGCTTTGACTGTAAAACTCTCCCCCGCCGCCAGAGTAATTGCAGACGGCACCACGGTAACCGCGGAAACCCCATCCATAACAGACACTTTACAGGATGCCTGACTGCCTCCCGCGCTGGCTGTAATGATTACGTCCCCATCGGAGTTTTTTGTGCGTACAGTACCGTCTTCCCCAACTTCCGCCATATCAGGATTACCGGATGACCATATGATCTCATCATTACAATCCGAAGGCACAAGTTTTGCATACAATTTCTTAGTTCCACCATACCGTCTTATCATAACGGATTCCGGCAAAATTATTTTTTCTGCATGAATATTATCTTCTTTAAAAGTATATCCTTTCGTTGCGGCATAGGTCTCGGCATATGTCCCTTTAACACCCAGGATCGTCAATTCACTGTTGGAAAACGCGCTATCTTCTATCTTTTCCACGCTGCGCGGCATCCTGACCGTTTGAAGAGATGTACACCCTTTAAACGCTTCACTGTCTATTGATGAAACATAATAAGGAATGGAAATCTCTGTCAAAGAACTGCAGCTTGAAAAACAGCCGTTCCAAATATTTTCCAATTTATAACTAAGCAAAACAGAAGAAAGGTCAGTACAATCTAAAAAAACACTCGGCCCCAAATACTCAACATTTTCAGGAAATTCGATGTGTGTCAGGCCGCTGCCCTCAAAGGCTCTCACATATATCTTTTCCAGCGTCTGGGGAAGGGCAATCTGTTTCAGACTTTTACATCCTTTAAAAACCGTACCGCCAATTTCTGTTAATTCGGATGGAAGGGTCACAGAAGACAATGCCGTGCATCCTTCAAATACAGCATTACTCAATGTTGCGTCTTTTGCATGAATCACTGCGGAACTCAACGCTGTACAATTTCCGAAACAGCCAGCGTCAATCTTTTTTACATTTTCAGGTACTTCAACAGATGTAAACAAAACACAGCCGTTAAATGCATAACGGCCTATTTTTTCCACACTGCCCGGGATCTTGATTTCTTTCAGGGAAGTGCAGTCCATAAACGCATAATCTCCGATCTCCGTCACTGTTTCCGGAATGGTAATCGTTTCCAGGCCGTCACATCCGGCAAAGAGGCAGTCAAGGATCTTATCCGTCCCCTCTTCAAACGATACTGAGCGAAGGGAGGAACAGCCTTTAAATACAGCCGTATTTGCACTGCCACTCCCCACCACATCAACCAGACTTTTAGGAAGCTCAATCGAAGTAAGCGAGCTGCAGCCCATGAATGCACCGCTGCCCATCTTTTCGAGACCTTTAGGAAGTGTGACCTTTGATAAATTGACACAGTCCTTAAATGCCTGGTAGCCAATCTCTGTCACCGTATCCGGAATTTCAATGGTTCTCAGGCCATTACAATTGCAAAGCAGGTTTGCATTTATCTTTGTTATCCCTTCCTCAAACTTTACCGTCTGCAGTGAGCTGCAGTTATCAAATATACTCATGGAAGGCTGTGAGATCCTCATGTTTTTGGGAATCTCTATCTTTGCAAGCGACGTACAGTTCGAAAATGCACTATAATCTACTTTCTCAAGTCTTTTGGACAGACGGATATCCTTCAAAGCTGTACAGTAGCTGAACACCATATACCCAAGTTCGGTTACACTATCAGGCATATTTATCTTTTCCAGCGCAGTACAGTAGGAAAAAGCACCGTTGCCAATCCATGTTACCGTATCCGGAATCTCAACCTCCGTTAGGGTATTACAGCCGCTAAAAGCACGTTCATTAATCTGTGTCACAGGATACCCTTCAATCGTACCTGGAATTGTCAAATTGCTTTCTGAACCTGTGTATTTCGTAATTGTAATGGAAGAAAAACCCACATCGGTTGTTATTATATCATACTGGTAGGAATCAGACACAGACGACGTAACGGTCTGTGTCTGAATTTCTTCCTCGTCAGGTATAACTTCTTCTGCCGTCGATGGTTCTTCTTTGGTTTCTTCATTCTCTGACATTCCCTCATCATGTCCGGGCAGTGTTTCGTCATCATTATTTTCATCCAGAAGAGTCTCATCCGCCGGTTCTTCTGCACTGTTCTTGGCAGCATCCGCCGGTACATTCTCTGATATTTCAGCTGCATAGACACAGTCTATTCCTGTGTTTGTCGATAACATCACTGCACACAACAACATTGACATCCACTTGACTTGTTTCTTCATATTTTTCACTCTTCTCCTTCCTTACATCCCGCATTTCACCCGCAGTATCCTTCTTACAGACTCATTAATCCGTTCCTCTGTCAGTTCTCCTGCCTGCACAGCTGCAAGTACGCCTTCATAGGCGCCATGAAAATCCGACGGCATCAGCACGATATCCACCCCCGCTTTCAGCGCGCCGACCGCTCCGTCAGCCGAAGTGTACTGCTGGCTGATGGCTCCCATATTCATGGCGTCTGTGATCACAATTCCGTCATACCCCAGCTGGTTCCTAAGTACTTCAGTGATCATATACTGCGACATACTGCAGGGTGTCTCGTCGCCTGTGACTGCCGGGGCAGAAATATGCGCCACCATAATAAAGTGTATCCCTTCTTGAATCCCGGCTATAAAAGGAACCAACTCCGCTTCCATCATCTCTTCCAGCGCTTTGTCTGTATAAGCGTAGCCTGCATGGGTATCCCCAAGCGTAGCTCCATGCCCCGGATAATGCTTAAGAGTCGCATAGACTCCGTTTTCTTCCATTCCTTTGACTTCTGCCAAAGCCATATCAGCGACCAGCTGCGGGTCGCTTCCAAAAGATCTGTTTTTGACCACCTGGTTGTCCGGGTTCGTAAGTACATCCGCATCCGGAGCAAAATCCAGATTAAATCCAAGGTCTGCCAGATAATTGCCGATGACCGATCCGATCCTTTCAGCCTCCCCTGTATCGCCGGTTCGTCCCACTTCCGCCATATCGCTAAACCGCTCTACCCCAAAAGCAGGCTGACTGCCAATCCGGGCGACTTTTCCCCCTTCCTCATCCAGGCTTAAAAAGGGAACCGGATATTCTGCTTCTTCATAAAAAGTACGCGTATTTGCAAGCATTTCCCGCACCTGTTCGGGCGACTTCAGATTATGGGCAAAATACACCAGTCCTCCCACCGGATACTGACGGATGCTGTCCTTTGTCGTATCTCCTGCAGCGGTCACTGCATCGCTGCCTGTCAGCGCTTCCGGCGTAATAACAAATAACTGCAGCACTTTTTCTTCCAGCGTCATTTGCTGCAATGCTAGATCCACTTGTTCTTCCAGAAGTTCTTCTTCTGTTTTTTCCGGCTCCGGTTCCGGTTCTGGTTCCAGTATGACAGTCGGTTCCTTTTCCGCTGCGGCAAACTCTGTCTCTTCTGAAAGCGCCGTTTCCGTGTCATCCGCCGCATCCTCCGCCATCTGAGGCTCATCCTCCTTTACCTCTTCCGACCCCTGGAGCAGCAAGCAGAAGACACAAATGATTAAAATTCCTGCCGCCAGGACTGAAATAAATGTTGTAAAAAAAGTCCTTTTATTTTTTTTCTTCATTTCAATTTCCTTCCCGTAAAATTTCTATGATTCCAAAATCATTTAA
>CAJUMT010000266.1 GCA_910587495.1 uncultured Lachnospiraceae bacterium
CACATTACAGTTATGCGATAAGGGATGCCCTGTCCAGCATAACGGTGCCCAAGGTGGAAATTCATATTTCTGATATTATGAACAGGGAGGAATTCCGTAAAGTATCCGTGACCGCACCGGCATGCGATAAACAGATATATGGGCACGGTTTGGAAGGATATTTGGAGGCAATTGATTTTTGTTTGAAAAAATAGTTGAAATCTGTGCATTTTTAGTATAAACTCCTGAGTTTGACACTAAAAACAATAAAAAAGTCTCAGAGGCCTTGATTTTACTGGCCTGTGGGACTTTTCCAAATTTTGCCGTTACACGTTACTTTTCCTGTCTTTTGGTGTCGGCACAAATTTTTTTCATTTTTTTAACAGGCACGATTTCTTTGGATGTGCAGAAGCCGAACGCTTCATGAAGTGCATCTGTCAGTTCCGTGCGGGTATAGGTCGGCTGATAGCCTTTCCCTTCATATTTTAGGAAATTCATTTCCTGCAGTGTATCTATGATCTGGCCAACAGTATAGCGGTTGTCCAGTTTTTTCTCCAGATATCTGTAAAGAATGAGCGAAATAAAGCAGGTGATGAAATGTGCCACAATGCGATCCTGAAGCTTGAGGTATACCGGCCGAGCCTGAAACTCGCTCTTCATGATACGGAAGCATTCCTCAATCTCCCATCTACGCCGGTTCACCTTTATGATGGATTCCACCCCGTCTTCAAGACTCGTGCATACGGCATAGAAACCGTCGTACTTTTCTTCCTGGGCGATAGCATTTTCGTCAATGTAATAAGCGGTATATTCTGCGGCTTCCCCATCTTGTGTGGCATGATCTGCCTTAATGAAGCGTTTCGGGTCGTTCTGCCGCTTGCGTTCCACCGTTTTTGCGCCTGCCTCCACTGCCTTTTTTGCACGTTCCACCTGCCGGCTGCGGACAGAACGGAGATAATTACGGTATTTGATGGAATAGGTGACTATGAGTTGCTGCTCAAGTTCCACTTTTTTGTTCTGTCCATCTATAGTAACGTCTACTTTTTCTTTGATCCACCGATTTTTGTAATAGATCCTGTCAAGACATTCCTCTTCCTCCAGTTCATCTATGTTATATGTGGACCGGCCGTCACTTCCAAAAAGCCGCCATCCTTCCGGCGCGAGGGCCCATTTTTTCAGGTGGCTTTTCAGTTTTTTCACGGACTGGGTCGTGATAAAGTCACGTGTCCCGTCTTCTTTGTCATAGCAATTGAAATACCTGTTTGTATTAGAGGAAAGCCCTGCGTCCGTACAGACGACGAACTGTGACATGTCAAATTTTTCCATGAGTTTGTTTTCAAGCGGTATAAGGGACTGCTGTTCATTTTCATTTCCCGGATTGATGCAGAAAGCCAGGGGGATGCCGTCCCGGTCCATGAAAAGCCCCATCTCCACGATCGGAAGGGGGCGGTTTTCTTTGCTGACGCCAAACTGTTTATCATCTTCGGCCTGCCCAGTCTCGAAATAAAAGTTGGTACAGTCGTAATAAATGACTTTTGTCCTGCGTTTCCCCAAAGCCATACTGTTCTTGAACAGGCGGGCCTGTATATAGTCGGACTCCTCGGCCAGCACGGAGAGCGCCCTGTAGATCTGGTGCAGTTCAAAATCCGGCTGTTCGATGAAGCGCCTGGAGTCCTTATAAGAGCTGAGTTTGGATGATGGGTAAAGGATCCTTGTGTAGACCAGGCGGGAAAGTATGGAGTTGAGGTTGTAGGTGAACCCATGCCTTGTGCGGATCATGGCGCAGATTCTGTCCAGCCCAAGTTCGTAATAGACCTGCTGAAGGAAAAGGTAGCCGCCGTTGAAGCAGCGCTGTGCATCCAGCGGCAGATCCGTTCCGGAATGCAGGGTGAAATCAAAAGAAGGCGTTTCCTCTTTTTCTTCCTCATTCATTATCCGAACCTGTTCCAGGGCCCATGCCTTAGCGTCAGGGACGCCATAAGTTTCGCAGATGAATTTATCGGAACCGAAAGTCTTGATAACAAGGGTCTGGTTTTTGCCATTCACCCGTATCGTCTTCACGGCGCGGTATGTAGTCGAATTCTTATTTTTTGTCCATCCCAGTCTCATTTATGCCACCTCAAATACATTATACAGTATTTATAAGTAACGTGCAATATAAAAATTAAAATTTGACAAAAAATAAAGCCATTCCTGGCTTTGCGGGATATTTTGAGATGATTAAGTGTTAAACTCCCGAATCTGTGACATGTGAAAAAAAATTTTGATGTGCTTTGCAGAAATTAAAGGAGACCAGCTATGAAAGGCACTCCTTGCTTATTATCAGTAAAAAGAAAGACATACATAAACTTAAAATTGTTTGCTTATAGTGGCAGTAATCCTAATGGAAAACTTGCCACTATTTTGATTTCAAGGCAAAAATATTTCCGTAATATATTGACAACATATAAAATATATTGTATGCTAATCCACAGATATCTCAAGTTTGACACCAAACTCAACGGGAAGCCAGTAAAATCAAGGCTTCCCGTGTTTTGTCTGCATGTGGTATATCTGCCGGATTTGGCGCAAGAAAAAATTTTTTTAATATTTTAGCAGCCTGCGTATCTGCTCCCTTGTGCGGTACCTGTTGTTCAGCTCCAGATGAAATATCTTACCGCATTCTTCAAGGATCTCATCATAATACACAAACTGGTACAGGGTGGTGCCAATCTGTGTGCAGTTGTATTTTCTTAAGGATTCGATTGTTTTCCCAATCGGGTATCTGCTTCCCAGCTTTGACTGCAGAAGGCGGATCAGCACAAGGGCAGTAAAGCAGGTGGCGAAATGCCCTTCTATGTGTTCGTTTGTCCAGACAAAGACAGGCCTTGACTCGAATTCCGTTTTGGATATCTTAAAGGTTTCCTCTATGCGGGCCAGCCCCCTGTAAGTTTCCCTCATTTCATGGTCGCTCATTTTCAGCTCGCTGGTGACAATGGAATAATACCCGTCATATTTTTCTTCTTCATCTATCTTTGCCTCGTCAAGCACCAGTTCCCGGCCTTCAATAATCTCGCCTGTGGATTTGTCAAAAGCGATGTTCTGTACGTAAGCCCCGGAACCAGCGGCTGTTATCTTGTCGTATTTTTTGGGGTGTTTGATCAGGTCCTTTGCCCTTGCCACCATGATGTCCCGGTCATGTTTCTGTTTTTTGGCATATTTTTCAGAATAATAAGCCATCTGTTTCTGGTCAATGGAGACGGGTTTTTTCCTCTTTTTCTTCTGACCGGGGACGGTGGTGTTTACCTGGATTGTTTTGGGGTGGATGCGGGATTTATGGGTAAAGGTAACTTCTCTGCCATCATCATCTGTGAGTTTTTCTGTTTTATAATCCCCTTTCAGGACCCATGCCTTAAATTCGGCATCCGCGCCGCGGACGGACTGGCCGTATACATACCCGTCCCGGGGGTTATGGTCTGCCTTGTTGTCGCCGTTGAGGAAATAGATGTTATCCGAAGTGTTGAGCCCGCGGTCAGCCACAAAGATGACACGGCCGCTGCCGAACTGGCTTTTCACGCGGTTTATGATGGGGCGCATATGGACTTTTTCCGATTCATTCCCCGGGAAGAGGTCAAAGGCCAGGGGGATTCCGTCCTTATCCATGAGCAGCCCCATCTCAACAATGGGGTCAGGGCGGTGGTTCTTCTCAGGGCCGCGTTTGCGGTACTTTATCTCTGCCGGGTTCCCTTTTCCGTCAACAGGCCTGCCGTCGTCATCGAAGGTATCCATGTCGGATCTTCCGATATCAAAATAATAGTTTGTACAGTCAAAGTAGGAGACAGACATGTCCCTTTCACAGATTTTAGAG
>CAJUMT010000267.1 GCA_910587495.1 uncultured Lachnospiraceae bacterium
TAGAATTCCCTTCAAATTAAACGGATAGTCCATGTTCAGATGAATCCAGAACAGCGGCTCCTTATAGTCCATAAATACTTTGCGGTAAAATTCTTTGTATTCTTCCTCTGTACATTCGTTGGGATGCTTCGCCCACAGCGGCGAGGTATCGCTTAAAGAAACCGGACGTTTGTTAATCTTTACTTTGTCTTTTGCAGGAGAGATCTCTTTTGTCTCTTTTGTACCGTCTTCGTTCTCAATCTCTTCTGTCTTGGCTTCCTCATGGATACGCTCAACGACCACGTCATCTTCGGTCAGCTCGCTCTCTTCAATGGTCTCATATTCCTGCTCGGCATTTTCTTTTGCAAGAAAGATCTCCACCGGCATAAAAGAACAATATTTGCTGATCACTTCCCGGGCGCGGTACTCGTTAGCAAACTCCAGGCTGTCTTCATTCAGATATAACGTAATCTCCGTACCTACTTCTTTTTTCTCGCCCTGCGCCATGGAAAACTCAGTGCCGCCGTCGCACTCCCAGTGAACCGGCTCCGCCCCCTCTTTATAAGAAAGCGTATCAATATGAACCTCGTCCGCCACCATAAAGGCGGAATAAAAGCCCAGACCAAAGTGTCCGATGATCTGATCCTCGTTGGTCTTGTCCTTATACTGTGCCAGGAAATCCGTCGCTCCGGAGAAAGCGATCTGGTTAATATACTCTTCTACTTCGTCCGCGGTCATTCCAAGGCCGTTATCGATAAATTTCAGAGTCTTTTCATCCGGATTCACCAACACCTGTATCTGAGGCTTATATTTATCCGGAAGGGTATACTCTCCCATCATGTCCAGCTTCTTTAATTTGGTGATGGCATCGCATCCATTGGAAACCATCTCACGGAAAAAGATATCATGGTCCGAATAAAGCCATTTTTTTATGATAGGAAAAATATTGTCACTGTTAATAGAAAGATTGCCATGTTTCTCGTTCATTTTTACATTACCTGCCTTTCCCTGTCTGAATTGTTTACTAGTACTATAATCCTAGAAAAGACAAAAGTCAAGGATTTTTTAGCACTCATTTAAAGTGAGTGCTAATAATATTTTGTTTCTTTTGCCTTATTGTTGATTTTGCACAGAACCTATGGTATACTGAATTAAAAATTATACATTATGCAAAGGGGTGGTGTGCATGTCAAAGAAATTTACAATCACGTTTGGACGGGAATGCGGCGCAGGAGCGACGAATATTGCAAAATATTTATCAGAAAGCCTGAAAATCCCCTACTACGACAAGGATATTTTCCGAATGGTTTCTGACAAAAGCGGCGTCCTGGAAGAGTTTTTCCGCGTCAACAATGAACGCCCGGGCAACAATCTATTATACAAACTCATAAAGGACTTAACTCCCAAGCATCAAAAGCCTTCTCTGGGGAAAGATATCGTCTCACCGGATAATCTTTTCCGTTTCCAGTCTGAACTGGTGCGGGAGCTGGCGGAAAACGAAACCTGTATGATCATCGGACGCTGTTCGGATTACATCCTTAGAGATTATGATCACATTGTCGATGTGTTCGTATGCGGAGATCCCGAGAGCAAGATTCGCCGGATGATGAGTACTTTCTCTCTGGAGCGGAACACCGCTATCGACCGGATCAAAGACACCGACAAGCAGCGGAGTAAATATTACAATTATTATACAGGCAGAGACTGGGGCGCAGCCAAAAACTATGACCTGTGTCTGAATACGGGAAATATGACCATAGAAGAGGCGGCAGCTCAGATTACATTCTATTTAAAACAAAAAGGCTATATCGATTGATTACATAAAAGGCGGCTCCTAAAGTCCCGGCACTGTCTCCGGTTCTTTGGAGCCGTCTTTATAAAATTATTTCATGATTCTTTCGCCCAGCCAAAGGAATGTTTGACTGCCCGATTCCATCCCAGCGTCTTTTCACTTCTTACGTCTTCGCTGATATCGGGCGTAAAGATGCGGTCGATCTTCCAGTTTTTGATCACTTCCTCCTTATTTTTCCAGTATCCCACTGCAAGCCCTGCCATATAGGCGGCTCCCATGGCCGTCGTCTCGACGCACAAAGGCCTTTCTACCGGCGCACCCGTAATATCCGCCTGCACCTGCATAAGAAAGTCGTTGGCACTTGCTCCGCCGTCCACTTTTAATGATTTTAAATCAATCCCGGCATCTGCTTTCATGGCCTGCAGAACGTCGTTGGTCTGGTATGCCATAGATTCCAATGTGGCGCGGATGATATGATATTTATTCACGCCGCGGGTGATGCCCACAATCGTTCCGCGGGCATACTGATCCCAATGGGGCGCTCCTAAGCCTGTAAAAGCCGGCACTACATAACAGCCATTGGTATCTTCCACTTTCCGAGCCATATATTCCGAATCCGATGCCGAATCGATCAGGCGCAGCTCGTCTCTGAGCCACTGAATCGCGGCGCCTGCCACAAAGATGGAGCCTTCCAGGGCATAATTTACTTTGCCGTCCAGTCCCCAGGCGATGGTGGTAACCAGGCCGTTGGAGGAAAATACCGGCTTTTCCCCCGTGTTCATCAAAAGGAAACACCCTGTACCATAAGTATTTTTCGCCTCGCCGGGTTCAAAACAGGTCTGTCCGAACAGAGCCGCCTGTTGATCCCCCGCCGCGCCTGCGATGGGAATCGCTCCACCAAAGAAGGAAGGGTCCGTCTTACCATAGATATAACTGGAAGGCCGTACTTCCGGCAGCATACATCTGGGAATATTAAGTTCCGCCAGTATTTCCTCATCCCACTGAAGGATCTGTATATTGTACAGAAGTGTCCGGGATGCATTGGAGTAATCTGTTACATATACGGCTCCTTTCGTCAGTTTCCAGATCAGCCAGGTCTCCACAGTTCCAAAGAGCAGCTCACCTCTTTCGGCCCGCTCGCGTGCGTTTTCCACATGATCCAGTATCCACTTAAGTTTCGTACCGGAAAAATAAGCGTCGATCACCAGCCCTGTCTTCTGTCGGAAGAAATCTGTCAGTCCTTTTTCTTTCAGAGAATCGCAGTACTCGGACGTCCTGCGGCACTGCCATACGATGGCAGGGCAGACAGGTTCCCCGCTTCGCCTGTCCCACACAATCGTCGTCTCCCGCTGATTGGTGATACCAATGGCAGCAATATCCGTAGCGGACGCGCTGATTTTGGACATAGCCTCCACCGCTACGCCAAGCTGCGTGGACCAGATCTCATTCGCGTCATGCTCCACCCAGCCCGGCTTTGGAAAATACTGTGTAAATTCCTTCTGGGCCACGCTGCACATCTCGCCCTTTTCGTTAAACAACACACACCGGTTGCTGGTAGTTCCGGCGTCCAGCGCCATGATATATTTTCCCATACGTTAACACCCTTTTAATACAAATCAATATTGCCTTTACACAAAAAACCCGGAAAATCAATCCCGGGTTATTCTGATGCGGAAGAAGGGACTTGAACCCTCACGAGCGTAACGCTCACAAGAACCTGAATCTTGCTCGTCTGCCAATTCCGACACTTCCGCAAACCGTATGAAATTTTTACAGAGCCATACTCTCTGTATGCGGAAGATGGGACTTGAACCCACACGACCTAACGGTCACAAGATCCTTAGTCTTGCTCGTCTGCCAATTCCGACACTTCCGCAAACCGCTGCGTCTCTTATCGACTCAACGATAGATATTATATCACCGGCATAAGTGTTCGTCAATACTTTTTTTGTAAATTCTACATTTTTTTCAATCGACTCAAACGAACAG
>CAJUMT010000268.1 GCA_910587495.1 uncultured Lachnospiraceae bacterium
CGCCGACAGAAGCAGGGTAAACGCCATGGCAAGCAGAAGCGCTTTTTTAAGCTGCTTATAAATCTTTTCCATGTTGATCATTCTCCTTTTCATAACTCATTAAGTACATTTTTACCTTGTGGTTTACCTTATGTAGTGCGTTTTGTCGCCTTACTGTCTTCGTCGGCAAACAGGTAATCAAACGACTTATTGAAATAGATGCAAAAAGCACGACATTCTCCTGGCCAGAATCTCCCGCTTCGGATTTTCTGACCGTAGGAAGTGCGGCTTACGCCAATAATCTTTCCCATATCTTCATCTGTCAGATGGTGATATGCTTTTTGCCCTAATAAATTTGGATACATTACGGTCAACTCCTTTCTCGGCGCACCGCCAAATTATGATTCTATATTATCAACGTACCGCCAAAATGTCAAGACACCTTGGAAAATTTATTGACGAAGCGCCGAAAGCCATGTTATATTGAATTTACTATAAAGATTCTAATCGTACAGATAAATTCATTTTCAGAAACGAGGTGAATATCATAGGATTTACAGATCAGTTAAAAAAAGCCCGGCTGGCGGCAGGGTATACCCAACAGCAGGTTGCCGATTTGATGGGAATCACAAACAGCACCTACAGCGGTTATGAAACCGGAAAGCGCCAGCCTGATGTGGCGAAAGTCAAGCAGCTTGCAGAAGTGCTTCATACTTCCGGTGATATTCTGCTTGAAACGGGATATGGAGAAGATGTTGTCATCCATGACCCCAGACTAGATGAATTATCCTCCCTGTATCATGCTTTGCTTCCGGAGTTTCAGGATTATGCACTGGAAATGATCCGTCATCTCGCCAAACTGCAGGACACAAAATCCTAAAATATATTTTCACAGCTCCTCCGGTAAGAACACCGGAGGAGTCGTATTTTATCGATTACAGCGTCACATGGCATGGCCTAACGAATCCTGACCTTCGGATCACATCCCTTTTTTTCAAAACAGCACTCCGCATCTGCTTTTTCCAGATCTGCCATAAAAAGCAAAACTTTCACAACCTGCTCTTTGGTCATCTCTGAGATACGCTTTGCGACCGCCACTTTTAAAACACTTTCCATAGTATCCTCCTATTACTATTCAAGCTTTTGCCGTTTTCTTGATTCATTTAATTATATAATAAACAAATCAAGATCGCAATGCTTTTCTTGATTTATTTAAGTTTTTCTGATATAATATTAAATGGAGGTAATTGACAGATGAATCAATGCGAACGAATAAAACTGATCCTGAAAGAGAATAAATTGAAGCAGAAACAGTTAGCCGCTGAACTGGGCGTAACTGAAAGTTATATTTCCATGCTTCTTAAAAAGCCTGACATACGTTTGTCTCAGTCTCTTGCCGCTCTGATCGAAGCAAAATACGGCTATAATATCGAATGGGTCTTAAACGGCACAGGACCCAAATTAAAACAAGTCAGCACAAACAAAGAATTATCTGAACTGCATCAAAAAGCGCTTACAAAACTGGAAAAGATGAATGACGAACAGGTGAAAGCTGTCCTCGCTTTCATCAATTCTCTGGACGAGATTCAAAAATCGTTCTCTGAATCGGACATTTGATCAAAAAGAAAGCATGTACAGCCATATTGCATATGTAATATGACTATGTACATGCTTCTTTTCTATTTAAGAAAATAGAAGGGATCTTCCTCTGTATGGTGCAGGAAATGCATCATCAAGTATCCGCAGTTCATGGATACATTTTCTTCTTTTAAGATCCTTTTTACTTCCGTACGATCCGCGAGAACTACCTCCAGATCTTCGTTCTCTTCTAATCCTTCCCGGGAGACAGACCCTTTGGCGTAGCCATAGACCGTCGCACAGGACTCGTCCGTCATGCCGATGGTAGTAAAAAATGGCTTATGGAACATCTCATCCACTTGAAGCGGCTCAAAATCCAGCCCGGTCTCTTCTTTTAATTCCCGTGCGCCTGCCTGAGCAAAAGTCTCTCCCTTATCCACCAGACCAGCAGGAAGTTCATAGATATAGTCGTCAATGGAAACGCGATACTGACGTACCAGCACCATCCTGTCATGATTCTCTCCATATATACTGTAGATAATCACCCCGTCAGGTTTATTCTTTCTTGTATTAATCTTTAACCCATCTGCATCTTTGGCTCTGGAGGCCAGAAAATACAGTTTGTCTTTCCCGGCTTTGTTTTTATAATGAAGGTCGTACAAATTTAAAAAACGAGTGTCGGTCTTTTTTTCGATTGAAACTATTCGGCTATCCATATATTTACCCCTCTAAATCAGCTTTTCCCACCAGGTTCCCGTCTCTCCAGATACGTTCCAGATCGTAGAACAGACGGTTTTCCTCATCAAAAATGTGAATAATCAAATCCTGGTAATCCAAAAGTATCCAGTTGGCCGTCTGATATCCCTCCACCTGTCTGGGTTCAAAGCCCGCTTTCTGCAAACGCTCTTCCGCCTCATCCGCCATAGCCTGCACTTGGTTTCGGTTGCTTCCGGAAGCGATAATAAAATAGTCCGCCATCACCGAAACATCGGAAATATCCAGAACTTTTACATCCTTCGCTTTCTTTTCTTCCAAAGCGTCAACTGCGATCTTTGCCATCTCTTTTGACCTTTCAGGTATCATATATATGCCTCCTTTCTTTGTCTGTATGTTTTTTATATATGTTCCTTATAGTAATCATACGTCTTTTTCGTCATAGAGTCAATATCGTCTGTGGAATCGCCCAGATATCCCAGTGTATCCTCCAGAATCTGAAGCAGCGCCTGGTCAATATCCATAAAAGCCAACTGGCGGATTTTTGGCAGATTCGGCGCTTTATCGCGTTTGGGCTCGATATAGTCGGACACATAGACAATTTTATCCAGCAGGCTCATATCTGGTCGGCCGGTCGTGTGCCAGCGAATCGCGCTTAAAATCTCTTCATCGTCAATATCATATTTTTTCTTCGCCAGAAGCGCCCCTAACTTGGCATGAAGCATAAATGGATTTTTACGTTCAAGGTCAGTGATTTCCAGATGGTTCTTCTCAGCCGTCTTCAATTTTTTAGCATTGGGCATACATTTAGCGCAGTCATGCATCAGCCCTGCCAACATGGCTTTTTCCATATCGTATCCATAACGCATGGCAAGAGACGCGCAGGTGTACATAACCCCCAGCGTATGTTCGTAGCGGCTTTCGTCCATATGCTTTTTCATGGCCTTTTTCAAATCTTTCATGCAGATTGTATCCATTTATTTTTCCTCCGTCTTATACAGTCTGTGCCTCTGAATATAATCTTCCACAGCAGAGGGGAGCAAATAAGAAGTGCATTCTTCATGCTGTATGCGCCCCCGTATATCCTCTGACGCAATATCCATATTCGGAGTGTCCAAGATTCGAATATCTGCCCCGTATCTGGCTTTCAATTCCTGGATCTTCTCCTGGATCTCTTCTTTATGGCAATGGTCCCTCACAGCAGCCAGAAGAATACACTCTTTGCTGATGATCTCCGGCTCCCGCCAGCCGTCAAACTCAAACAGGGAATCGGCACCCATAATAAAATAAAACAATGCGTTTGGATAATTCTTATGCAAAACCTGCAATGTTTTATAAGTATAATGATACGACTCCCCTGAACACTCCAGGTCGCACAGTTTCAGATAAGGTATCTTCTGTATGGCAAGGCGGATCATCTGCATCCGATATTCCACATCC
>CAJUMT010000269.1 GCA_910587495.1 uncultured Lachnospiraceae bacterium
TTTCTTTACTTGTAAAAAACTGACCATATTTTTTGCGCTCTTTTTTAGGCATATCGTCAATATATTTGTTTGTACGTTCAATGATACAATCTAACATTTTCTTCCTCTGCTTTCATGTAATATATCCTTTCATACATTCTGCCACAGCCTAACTCTATATCTCATTATATGCTCTCTCCAATAGAGGCTTTGCCTTTCCATTCGCTTTAATTTTAACACACATGCATACACTTTTCCACCGATTTCAAAAAGGGCTTCCCGATTTCTCGGAAAGCCCCATAAAATCTAACTTTTTACTGATTACTCAATGATAGTAGCCACACGACCAGAACCAACAGTCCTGCCACCCTCACGGATAGCAAACGTAAGACCCTGCTCCATAGCGATCGGGTGGATCAGCTCGATGCTCATCTCTACGTTATCGCCAGGCATGCACATCTCGGTACCTTCCGGAAGGTTGCAAACGCCAGTAACGTCAGTTGTACGGAAGTAGAACTGCGGTCTGTAGTTATTGAAGAACGGAGTATGACGGCCACCCTCATCTTTGGTCAGTACATATACCTGAGCGGTGAATTTGGTGTGGCATTTTACGCTGCCCGGTTTAGCTACAACCTGGCCACGGACGATCTCTGTTCTCTGCACACCACGAAGCAGGATACCGATGTTGTCACCAGCCTGTGCCTCGTCCAGAAGTTTACGGAACATCTCGATACCGGTTACGACAGTCTTACGGGACTCTTCTTTCACACCGATGATCTCAACTTCCTCGTTCAGATGAAGAGTACCACGCTCTACTCTACCAGTTGCAACTGTACCACGGCCTGTGATTGTAAATACATCCTCGACCGGCATCAGGAACGGCTGGTCTACGGCACGCTGCGGGTCCGGAATATAGGAGTCAACAGTTTCCATAAGCTCCATAATCTTGTCGCCCCACTCGCTGCTGGGATCTTCCAGAGCTTTCAGTGCGGATCCTTTGATAATCGGGCAATCCGTGAACTCATACTCTTCAAGCTGCTCGGTTACTTCCATCTCAACCAGCTCAATCAACTCTTCGTCATCGACCATATCGCATTTATTCAGGAATACTACGATATAAGGTACGCCGACCTGACGGGACAGAAGGATGTGCTCTTTGGTCTGTGCCATAACACCGTCAGTAGCTGCAACTACAAGGATAGCGCCGTCCATCTGCGCTGCACCAGTGATCATGTTCTTTACATAGTCAGCATGGCCTGGGCAGTCAACGTGTGCATAGTGTCTCTTGTCGGTCTCATACTCAACGTGAGCGGTAGAGATGGTGATACCACGCTCTCTTTCTTCCGGAGCTTTATCAATGTTATCAAAATCTGTAGCAACATTACCGGCAACTCTCTCTGCAAGCACCTTGGTGATTGCTGCTGTCAGAGTAGTTTTACCATGGTCAACGTGACCGATGGTACCAATATTACAATGCGGTTTTGTTCTGTCAAATTTAGCTTTTGCCATTTTTGTGTTCCTCCTTAATCAGATAAACTTATTTTCGATATTTTCACTATTCTTGATTATATTGCAAACAAGCTTATTTTGCAAGCTTATTTACAGTTTATTTTGATTTTGCGGCAAGGACTTTTTCCTGCACGCTCTTGGGTACCGGCTCATATTTTTCAAAGAACATGGAGTAGTTGCCGCGTCCCTGGGTTCTGGAACGAAGATCGGTCGCATAGCCGAACATCTCCGCCAGCGGAACGTATCCGCGGATCATCTTGCCGCCTCCGATGTCTTCCATACCTTCGATATGACCGCGGCGGGAGTTGATATCACCGATAACGTCACCCATGTAATCTTCCGGTGTAGTTACCTCCACTTTCATGATCGGCTCAAGCAGCACAGCACCCGCTTTCTGCATCGCCTCTTTAAATGCCAGAGAACCCGCAATGTGGAATGCCAGCTCAGAAGAGTCAACTTCATGATAAGAACCGTCATATACGTTCGCGTATACGCCGACTACCGGGAACCCGCCCAGAATACCGGCTTTCATAGCCTCCTCGATACCTTCGCCTACCGCCGGGATATATTCCTTCGGAATCGCGCCGCCTACAACGGTAGATTCAAACTTGTAAGTTTCTTCCGCATTGGCATCCATAGGCTCAAATTTAACTTTACAGTGTCCATACTGTCCGCGACCGCCGGACTGCTTCGCGTATTTGCTGTCCACTTCCGCAGGTTTGGTGATGGTCTCTTTGTAAGCAACCTGCGGAGCGCCTACATTTGCTTCTACTTTGTACTCGCGCAGCAGACGGTCTACGATAATCTCCAGATGGAGTTCTCCCATACCTGCAATAATAGTCTGTCCGGTCTCCGGATTGGTGTGTGCCCGGAAAGTCGGGTCTTCCTCTGCGAGCTTTGCAAGAGATTCTCCTAACTTGCCCTGGCCGGCCTTTGTCTTGGGTTCAATCGCAAGTTCGATAACAGGCTCCGGAAACTCCATAGACTCTAAGATAACCGGATGCTGCTCGTCGCAGATGGTATCGCCTGTGGTAGTGAGCTTAAAGCCTACCGCAGCGGCAATGTCGCCAGAATACACTTTATCCAGTTCCTGCCTTTTGTTGGCATGCATCTGAAGGATACGGCCCACACGCTCTTTTTTATCTTTCGTAGAATTATATACATAGGAACCGGAATTCATAGTTCCTGAATATACACGGAAGAATGCAAGCTTTCCAACAAACGGGTCAGCCATGATCTTGAAAGCCAGAGCAGAGAAAGGCTCCTCATCAGAAGAGTGTCTCTCAATCTCATTGCCATCCATATCGGTACCCTTGATTGCAGGAATATCGGTAGGCGCCGGCATATATTCCAGAACGGCATCCAAAAGCTTCTGTACGCCTTTGTTCCTGTAAGCACTGCCGCAGCATACCGGCACAGCTGTACATTCGCAAGTTGCTTTACGAAGGACAGCCTTCATTTCTTCTACTGACGGCTCTTTCTCTTCCAGATAAGCCATCATCAAATCATCATCCAGCTCGCAGATCTTCTCTACAAGCTCAGTACGATATAATTCAGCGTCATCTTTCATATCGTCGGGTATATCGACAATGGAAACATCTTCGCCCTTATCATCATTGTAAATATATGCTTTCATCTCAAACAAGTCGATGATTCCTTTAAATTCATCTTCCTTGCCGATAGGAAGCTGTATGCAGATAGCATTCTTGCCCAGACGATTCTTGATCATCTCTACTGCATTATAAAAATCTGCTCCCAATATATCCATCTTATTGATGAATGCCATACGGGGAACATTATATGTGTCAGCCTGACGCCATACGTTCTCGGACTGAGGCTCGACACCGCCCTTCGCACAGAACACGCCTACAGCGCCGTCCAGTACGCGAAGGGAACGCTCCACTTCTACGGTAAAGTCAACATGGCCCGGAGTGTCGATGATATTGATACGATGCTCCAAAGCGCCCGCTTTCGGCCTGCAGTTTTCCTGCAAGGTCCAATGGCAGGTCGTAGCAGCGGAAGTGATGGTGATACCTCTCTCCTGTTCCTGCTCCATCCAGTCCATGGTCGCAGTACCTTCATGGGTATCGCCGATCTTGTAATTTACGCCAGTGTAATACAGAATACGCTCGGTCAATGTAGTCTTACCCGCATCGATATGAGCCAT
>CAJUMT010000270.1 GCA_910587495.1 uncultured Lachnospiraceae bacterium
CAATGACATCAATCGCTTCGCAGCATTTCTCCATGATTTTCATGGGAACTGCGCAAGCGTCCTTTAAAACGATAGCCATCACGCGGGCTTTCTCTGCTTTTTCCTCTTCTGTCTCTCTGGGCATACCATAGGCTTTGGACAGAGGCTCAAAAGCTTCTGCGTCTGCTTCCACAAGCCTTAAAAAATCAGCTTGAAGCGCGGTTGCTTTCTCTTTGAGTGCGATGATATCTGCTTCCACATCCGCATATTTTTTCTTTCCTACCGTAAGGCTGCCGACCATATTACCAAGCGCCATACCAACAGCGCCCACCAGTGCCGATGCACCGCCGCCGCCCGGAACCGGAGCTTTTGACGCAAGTACGTCTACGAACTCCTCACAACTGCTTTTTGTAAAACCCATAATTTAAACCTCCTAATTGAAGTTGTGTAAAATCCCAACTTCTGCACATAGGGGATGCTCCATCAGGAACATCCCCCTGCAGATTCATATGAATGAATTGTATGATCTTAGAACAGACCAGTGATCTTTCCGGTCTCGTCTACATCGATCCTCTCAGCCGCCGGTACTTTCGGAAGTCCAGGCATGGTCATGATCTCGCCGGTAAGCGCTACAATAAATCCAGCACCAGCGGAAATCTTCAGGTTACGCACGGTAACTTCAAATCCGGTCGGAGCACCGAGTTTGTTCTGGTCGTCAGTCAGACTGTACTGTGTCTTAGCTACACAGATCGGGCAGCTGCCGAATCCAAGAGCCTCTAACTCTTTCGCCTGTTTCTGCGCATTAGCAGTCAGGACAACTCTGCTTCCACCGTAGATCTTCTGAACGATTGCATTCAGTTTATCTTCGATGGAGGTGCCTTCCAGCTCATAGGAGAAGGTAAAGTCGTTAGGCTGCTCTACCAGACGAAGAACTTCTTCTGCCAGTTTTACGCCGCCGTCGCCGCCTTTTGCCCACACTTCTGACAGTGCAACATTAACGCCTTTTTCTTTACATTTCTCTTCTACAAGTTTTAACTCAGCTTCGGTATCCGTCGGGAATGCGTTAATTGCAACTACGCACGGAAGTTTGTATACGTCTTTGATATTGCTTACATGTTTTAACAGGTTCGGAAGACCTTTTTCCAAAGCATCCAGATTCTCATTGTTCAGATCTGCCTTTGCAACGCCGCCGTTATATTTCAGAGCGCGCACGGTAGCAACGATTACAACTGCGTTCGGTTTCAGGCCTGCCATACGGCATTTGATGTCGAGGAATTTCTCAGCACCAAGGTCAGCGCCGAAGCCTGCCTCTGTGATCGTGTAATCAGACAGTTTAAGAGCCATCTTGGTAGCTGTTACAGAGTTACAGCCATGAGCGATATTAGCGAATGGTCCGCCGTGAACGATTGCAGGAACACCTTCAAGAGTCTGTACCAGGTTTGGTTTCAGAGCATCTTTCAAAAGAGCTGCCATAGCGCCTTCTGCATGCAGGTCGCCTGCGGTTACGGGTTTCTGCTCGGAAGCTTTACCATATGTATAACCAACGATGATTCTGGAAAGTCTCTTCTTCAAATCAATGATATCGCTTGCCAGACAGAGAACTGCCATAATCTCGGAAGCAACGGTGATATCATAGCCGTCTTCTCTCGGCATACCGTTGGTCTTTCCGCCAAGACCGTCTACTACATTACGAAGCTGGCGGTCGTTCATATCCACACATCTTCTCCAGGTAATCTTTCTCGGGTCGATGTTCAGATCGTTGCCCTGGAAAATATGATTATCAAGCATAGCTGCCAGCAGGTTGTTTGCTGCGCCGATCGCATGGAAGTCACCGGTAAAGTGAAGGTTAATGTCCTCCATCGGAACTACCTGTGCATATCCGCCGCCTGCTGCTCCGCCTTTTACACCGAAGACCGGTCCTAAGGACGGCTCGCGGAGCGCTACCATAACTTTTTTGCCTAACTTCTGCATACCGTCTGCCAGACCTACGGTTGTAGTGGTCTTGCCTTCGCCTGCCGGAGTCGGGTTGATAGCGGTCACAAGGATCAGCTTACCATTCTCAGCATTAGATTCTTTTAATAAATTGTAGTCGATCTTTGCTTTGTACTTTCCGTACTGCTCCAGATACTTGTCGTCGATACCAGCCTTTGCTGCGATCTCGGTGATAGGTCTCATTTCGCATTCCTGAGCAATCTCAATATCCGATTTGAATCCCATAAGAAAAACTCCTTTCTAATACCCGCATGGGTATCTGCGCTGTGCGCATTGTTTAATTTTTAACAAAGGAATAACACTCCTTTGATCTTACATGTTATTATACAACATTCACATATTTGATACATCATACAAACTGTACTATGTGCATATTTACCATGAAAATGTCTATTTACTGACCCACACACAGACTTTTCACAGCTGTAATTGTAAGGTCACCGGCTACCACCAGGTCTTCTGCATGGAAGCCGAATTGAAAATTATCGCTATACAAAATCTGTGCGGAAGGTGGAAATTCCTCATCGCCCTGCCAGAAAAGAAAACGCATACGGTAGCCGTTTACCAATTCAAATTCGTAAGACACGTCGCCTGTGGATATTTTTGATACGCCGGGAATGCGTTCCATGGCCGCAGCATAAGCTTTCAGTTTATAACCGAAACCGAAAGTAAGACGTTTTACGCATCTGCCGGTAAACTGCTGGTTATAAAGCTCCCCATAAGTGGGCACCTCACGGAAAGTTATAAATTTCCCGCTGCTTTTTATATACTGTCCTTCAATCAGATAACGCAGAATAAAGGTTTTGGCAGACAGGGTGTTTGGCAAAAGATCATCCCCTGAATGGTTTTTGCTGCTTAATCTTACATCAAAGACAGGATAATCCGCCTCATATTCATATCCCATAAAACGGAACTTAAATTTCTGCGCCGATGCATCATACAATATGTCCAATCTTTCGGCCGTCTCAGCGGGATCAAGACTGCTGTATTTCTCCAGATAATACTCGTAGGGCACCTCTTCTTTATGGTTCTCTATTTCCATCTACACTTCCTCCTGTACAACGCTGGGAAACAGAGCGGTGTTTGTGTGAGGCAGAAAACATGCCGCCACAAACTCATCCATATAACCTGGATCAGTACTCAGTTCCATATAAGTCATATTATGAGCCAGGTCATATACCTTCTCTTCTGCCTGTCTGGAAAGTACCATATTATAAGCGCCCGTCAGAGACGAATTGCCAATATAATGGAATTTCTCCAGTTCAATATCCGGAAACATACCGATCGTCACGGCGTTCTTCATATTAATTCCGCTTCCAATGCCTCCTGCTACATACACATTCTCGATCATGGACACGTCAAAATCCAGAGAACGGATCATTGTACAGATTGCAGAAAAGATTGCACCTTTGGCACGGATAAAGTTGTCAATATCCACCTCGTTGATCACAACATCCTTATGCCCTGCCGCTTCTTCCTGGAATGCCAGCACATAGCTGCCGATGCCATACTGATCATGAAGTACGCGCTTGCCTTCTCTGACAAATTTTCCTTTAGGACTGATAATGCCGCAACGGAACAGTTCGGCGATCACATCGATAATGCCGGAACCGCAAAGGCCCACCGGTTTCTGTCCTTCATCACCGACGATCTTAAA
>CAJUMT010000271.1 GCA_910587495.1 uncultured Lachnospiraceae bacterium
CTATCGGCATGATGATTGCGAAGATTACCATGTTCATATTCCGGATATTCAGTTTCAGTTCTGTTTTTAAAAGCTTTGTAAATGTTCTCATGCGCCGATTCCCTCCTCTTCATCCGAAAATTTTAAGTATGCGTCCTCGAACTTCTCACAGCCGCTCTCGGATTTCGCCTGTTCCACAGTTCCGTAAAATACGGGTTCCCCCTTTTTCAAAATGCAGATTTCATCACAGAGGGCTTCCACTTCATCCATAAAATGAGAAGTCATGAAAACAGTCAGACCCTGTTTCTTCAAATCTTCGAGGATCTTCCAGACCGTGCGGCGCGCCTTGGCGTCCAAGCCCGTGGTCAGTTCATCCAGAAAAACCAGTTTGGGATTCGGTATCAGAGCCAGCACAATAAACAACCGCTGGCGCTCTCCTCCCGACAGGCTCTTTACTGCATTCTTCAGCTTATCTCCAATCCCAAAGCGTTCGCAAAGCCGCCTCCAGTCTGCAGGGCTTTTATACAGGCAGGCGATTTCTTCGCAAAGCTCAAATACTTTGATTTCCGGCTGGTAATCCCCCTCCTGAAACTGAACGCCTACTTCCTGGAACAGTTTTCTGCGGTCCTTTTTCGCATGGTACCCCAGTACCGAAACTTCTCCGGAATCGGCCTGTTTCGTACCCAAAATACATTCGATTGTCGTGCTTTTCCCGGCGCCATTGGCGCCCAGCAGCCCGAATACCATACCAGTTTTGACGGATAAGCTTAAATTGTCTACCACCGCTTTTCCGTTATAGCTTTTTCGAAGGTTTGTAACCTTGATTGCTTCTTCTCTCATTTTATCCCCCTTTTCTGAATGGCACGCATTTCAATATACCCGCGCTCACCGCGCGGTTCCAGCTGGATGCGCGGATTGCTGTCATCCCACTCATATCCAATCACGGACAGATCATAGTGGTTTAAGGAATACTGCACGGAAAGGATCGCCTGGGAATAGTCCTCCTCCCGGAACGATTCCCCCTGCACCACCAGGTATTCCGCCTCGGGCAGGGAAATGATATCAAATCCTTCTGGGATTCCACCGGCATAATCCGGCGCTACCTCTACCCCCTGCACGTAAGTGGAGGTTCCCGGCTTTTTATATTCTTCCGGAAGCCATAGGCAGACCGGCTCCCCACATAGGGAATCCATGCTCATCAGAATCCCCCATACCTCACAGTTCACTTCCGCACAATAGTCGAAATAATCCTCCGCTTTGATTCCTCTTTTTATAATCACCTTGCGCTCCGGCTTGCAGATCACCTGGACAAAAACGCTCTGCAAATTTTCCATATCAACAATATCCTTTCTAAGTTCTCTGAATTTCACTCCATATGGGATAAACAATCCAATCGGAACCGGGTCTTTCACGTATTCCCCGGGATTGCATCCGAATTCTTTGTAAAAAGCACGGGTGTATCCGTCCACACTTTCAAATCCGCAGTCATAAGCTGCATCAATTACTAAGCATTGCTCCTTTTTCAGCCGCATAGCCGAATGGGAAAGCCGCAGACGGCGGATATACTCTGCCGGGGTCATTCCCAGATAGTTCTTAAACAGACGGTAGGAATGCCAACTCGAAAACAGCGAGACTTCTGAAAGGTTCGCCAGTGTAATCTCCTCTTCCAAATGTTCTTCTATATATTCCTGCATCCGCTGTACCGCTTTCATCTGCTCCTGCACTTCATTCACCTCCATCTGTATCTCCTATTTTACCATGAACAATGGAACGCCTCTCGACTTTTTTTGCTGTCTCAGCCTTCCAGTGACTTACGCAGATATTTTGCGGTAATGGTATCTGCATGGTCCGCCATTTCCTGCGGCGTACCCGTAAATACAATCTCACCGCCCATACTGCCGCCGTCCGGCCCGATGTCAATCACGTAATCCGCAAGCTTTACCACATCCATATTGTGTTCGATTACAATTACGGTATTGCCGCGCTTCACAAAGCCGTCCAGCAGCTCCATGACTTTCTTTATATCGGAAGCATGTAAGCCTGTCGTCGACTCATCCAGCACATAAATGTTACCCTTCTGATCCAGATATTTTGCCATCTTCACACGCTGCCGCTCTCCGCCAGATAAGGTAGACAGGGGCTGTCCCAAAGAAAGATAGGATAAACCCACTTCCACCATGGCGTGAAGCGCCTTGCGGATCTTCGGGCAGCCGGAGAAGAATGTTTCCGCCTCCCCTGCGTTCATATCCAGGATTTCTACGATATTTTTTCCATGATAGGTGTAGGACAGGGCTTCGTCGCTGTAACGGCTGCCGCCGCAGGCTTCACAGGTAGTTGTCACCGGGTCCATAAAGACCAGCTCTGTGGTGATGATGCCCTTTCCTTTACAATTCGGACAGGCGCCTTTGCTGTTAAATGAGAACAACGCCGCACCGACGTCGTTTTCCTTGCCCATCCGCTTGCGTATCTCGTCAAAGAATTCCAAAAAGGTTGCCGGGGTGGAACGTCCTGTAGCCGTAACCGGAGGCTGGTCTACGAAAATCACCTGTTCTGCGTACTTCTCAGCAAAAACATCCCGAATAAGCGAGCTTTTCCCGGAACCGGCCACACCGGTCACGGCGGTCAGCACATGCCGCGGAATATCAACGGAAATGTTTTTCAGGTTATAAATGGCTGCATTCCGTAACGGCAGGAACTCTTTCGGTTTTCTTGGCACAGCTTTTACCGGCGTTTTCTGCTGCATGGTATTCCCGGTCAGTGTACCGGATCCCAAAAGTCCTTCATAGCTGCCCTGGTAAAGAACCTCTCCGCCGTTTCTGCCTGCCAGCGGACCAATATCAATCATGTGCGTAAGCGTGAGCGCCAAATTGTCTGCGATGGATTTGCCCTGCGGGTCTGTAATCGTCCCCAGCACGTTTCTCAGCTCTGTCAATTCCATCTCACACAATTCGTTGATCGAATATCCCGCCACTTTACAGGAAAGTGCAGTTGCATTCAGGCGTTTCCCATGACAAAGAGGACATTCCGACGGATGGACATAGCTTGCCAGCCGTTTTGCAGAGGTCTCTCCCATTTCAGAGCTGTCCCGTTTCAGCAGCAGCCGGCTCATCATATTATGGATGCCTTCCACTTGCTTGGATACTCGGTCTCCACCGGGCTCCTCTGCACCATATAACAAGAGATTCCTCTCTTTCGCTGAATAGTCCCTCCATTTTTTATCCAAATCAAACAGACCGCTCTCCGTATATTGTTTCCAGTACCAGTTTCCCACATGAAAAGCGGGCAGGTCTACCATACCCTCATTCAAGCTTTTGTCCTCTGCAATCAGCGGCGAATATCCAGCGTCATTACCTTGCCGATACCGGAGCATTCCGGACACATCCCGTTCGGATCGTTAAAGGAAAAGTAGGAGGGAGTGCCGATATGCGGTTCGCCTGCCCGGCTGTAAAGCAGCCGCAGGGCGGCGTACATGTCGCTGATAGTTCCTACGGTGGAGCGGGCATTTCCGCCCAGACTGGTCTGGTCAATCACAAAGGGAAGGATTGACGAGAGCGTTCTGTCAGAGTCAAAGGCAGACTTGATGGAAAAACTCCGCCTGACCAATGCTGGACACTATACAAATGCGGCCATGCTCTTGTTTA
>CAJUMT010000272.1 GCA_910587495.1 uncultured Lachnospiraceae bacterium
AAAAAAGAAAAAAGAAGCGCCTATTACGGCAGTCTATATAGAAGCGGAATGCCTGGAGGAGGAACTGGAAACATTGGCGGACCAGATGCACGGTCATGGATTGAAAGCTTATGTATTGCTTCCCGCCGTATTTCGAATGGACACGGCTGCGCGTTATGAAAAACATCAGGATTTCTGGCGCGGACTTTCCGTGGATGGCTATGTGGTCAGAAATCTGGAAACGTATGAGTTTCTTGAAAGAATCCAGTGGGAGAAAGAAAAAATTCTGGATCATAACATGTATATTTTCAATCATTTCAGTCGTCGTTTCTGGCGGGAAAAGGGTGCGGATTATTTCACGGCTCCGCTGGAGCTAAACGCAAAAGAACTGCGCGACATCCTGGCGGAAGACGGTATTCAGATTATATACGGAAGGTATCCTATGATGGTGACGGCGAACTGTCTTCATAAAACGCTGGGGCAGTGCAAAAAGACCTCCGGCCAGTGGACGCTTACTGACCGGTATCAGAAAAAGATTCCGGTGAAAAATTATTGCAGGGATTGTTACAATATTCTGTATAACAGCCAGCCTTTATATCTGTTTGACCAGATGGAAGCTCTTGGGAAGCTGGGGGCAGGCGCTTATAGAATCCTGTTTACAACCGAGAGCGAACGGGAAGTATATACAGTATTAAGATGCTGGATGGAAGGCGAAAAGCCTGAAAAAGATTTTACGAGAGGACATTTTAAACGGGGCGTCGAATAGTATGGTGAATATGGTTACCGAACTGTCCAAATATGCCATGGTCTTATTTCTGGCATTATATACGCTGACGGGTTTCCAGCTGGTGCGGATGCCGGAGCAAAAAAAGAAGGCGGCGCTTAGGCAGCAGGACGTTTTGTTTTTCTCCATGCACTTTATGGGCAGCCTGATTTTATATTTGCATACGGAGAATGAGAAAGTTCTGTATTTTTATGGGGCGCAGGTTCTTTTGTTTGTGGTTTTCCTTCTGCTGCATCACCTGGTCTATCCGGAGTCGGACAGGCTTTTAAACCACAACCTGCTTCTGCTCCTAAGCGTAGGATTTCTTATGCTTACCCGCCTGTCCTTTGACAAAGCAGTCAGGCAGTTTGAGATGGCGCTTTTGGCGGCGGGACTTACTTTCCTGATCCCATGGATCATACGCAGGGCAGGAAATCTAAGAAAGTATTATCGGTGGTACGGCGGCGCAGGTCTTCTGCTTTTGCTTATTGTGCTTTTGGGAGGAAATACAAGCTACGGGGCGAAGCTGACGATCACGGTATATGGATTTGCTTTTCAGCCTTCGGAGTTTGTAAAGATCCTTTTCGTATTTTTTGTGGCGGGCATGCTCTACGAATCCAGAGATTTTACCCATGTGGCGTTGTCTGCCTGCGCGGCGGCGGCTCATGTGCTGGTACTTACGTTGTCGAAAGACTTAGGAGGCGCCCTGATCTTTTTTGTGGCGTATCTGGTCATGCTTTATGTGGCTACAAAACAGCCTTTGTATTTTCTGGCGGGGCTTCTGGCGGGAAGCGGGGCTTCTTTCATGGCCTGGAAGCTTTTTGCCCATGTGAAGACGCGCGTGCTGGCATGGAGCGACCCGTTTTCAGTGATTGAGGACGCAGGTTATCAGGTGGCGCAGTCCTTATTTGCCATAGGCACCGGAGGTTGGTTCGGACTGGGGCTTTATCAGGGAATGCCTTATAAAATACCGGTGGTGGATGAAGATTTTATTTTCGCAGCGGTTGCAGAAGAACTGGGAATCTTATTCGCCGTTTTTTTAATTTTTGTGTATATGTGTAATTTCTATATGATCCTGAATATAGCCATGTGTTTAAAAGACGCGTATTATAAACTGGTGGCGGTGGGGCTTGGAACTTTTATGATCTTCCAGGCTTTTATGTCCATCGGCGGGGTGGTTAAATTCATCCCTTCCACAGGAGTGACGCTTCCTTTTATCAGCAGCGGGGGCAGCTCCCTTTTCAGTATGTTTGCCATATGGGCGATTATACAAGGCATGTATTTGAAGCGCAGCGACGAGGTGAGCAAAAATGGAAAAGTCAAAGAAAAGCCAGAAAAAAGAAAAAAGGCAGGTAAAAAGTAAAAATAACAGAGAATATAATAATATTCTGTTCCTTTTTACCGGACTTTTTGTGTTAATGGTAGGTTATCTGGTGTATTTCCAGATATTTAAAAGCCGGGATACCATCAATAATCCATATAATGCCCGCCTGGAAACCTTTGAGAAAAAGGTCGTGCGGGGGGATATCTTAGCCTGCGACGGTCAGGTTCTTGCCCATACGACGGTGGGGGACGACGGAAGCGAGACGCGGGAATATCCTTTCGGGCGCATATTTGCTCATGTGGTAGGATATGCAGGAAACGGCAGGACAGGCATCGAGGAGGCGGGTAATTTTCAGCTGGTGACTTCGAACGCTTATTTTGTTGAAAAATTTATTCATGAATTGAAGGAACAGAAAAATACAGGAGACAGCCTTGTGACAACACTGGACGTCCGGCTTCAGACTGCCGCCCATGAGGCGCTCTCTGGCCGGAAAGGGGCGGTGGTCGTCATGGAACCTTCCACAGGCAATGTGCGTGCATTGGTGTCAGGACCCGATTATGATCCGGGGCAGGTGGCTTCTTCCTGGGCGTCTTTGATTACTTCTAAAGACAGTGTGCTTTTAAACCGCGCCACCCAGGGATTATATCCCCCCGGTTCTACATTTAAAACAATTATGTTGCTGGCATATCTGCGGGAACATGGTCTTAGCGCGGAAGATTTTTCCTATCTTTGTGAAGGCAGAGCAGTGGTGGGAAATACTTCCATCAGTTGTTATCATGGGAACCGCCATGGGCAATTGGATTTAAAAAGCGCTTATGCTAAATCCTGCAACAGCGCTTTCGCGGATATGGGCCGCAGCCTGGATACGCAGGCCCTGAAAGAGCTGGCGGATACGCTTTTGTTTAACGAGGAGCTTCCTCTTTCCCTTCCCTACAGTCAGAGTTCGTTTATTCTACAGGAGACAGATCCGGAGGTTCAGCATATGATGACTGCCATCGGTCAGGGGGATACGCTTATAACGCCCATGCATATGGCTATGATTACGGCGGCAATCGCCAACGACGGGCTTTTGATGACGCCCCGTTTTTTAGACCGGACCGAGAATTACACAGGCGCCGCAGTAGTCGAACGCTACCCTGTTACAGAATACGGCAGCTTAATGACGGCGCAGGAGGCCGGGCTTCTTAAGGAATATATGCGCTCTGCCGTGGAAGATGGTACTGCTTCGGCGCTTAAAAGCGATACTTACACGGCTGCCGGCAAGACAGGGACCGCCGAGTACAGCAGCGACAAGAGCAAAAGCCACGCCTGGTTTACAGGCTATGTGACCGGCGATAAGCCGGATCTTGCAGTTTGTATCCTCATAGAAGGCGTTGGTTCCGGCAGTGAATACGCGGTACCGGTGGCAAGAAAAATATTCGATGTGTATTATGCAGGGGAATAAAAAATCCATAACAGTTATTGTAAAAGGCATTGGCGGAACAAAGCGCCAATGCCCTTTTTGTTAGGGCATGGCCCTGTTCTCCATTGAGGAGTTTTTCGCTGATCCGAA
>CAJUMT010000273.1 GCA_910587495.1 uncultured Lachnospiraceae bacterium
AAGTCAGTCATCTTTCCAAGGGACACATACTGATATCCGATAATCTGATCCTCTGCATCCAGCGCAATACCAGTCACATAACCTTCTGCCATCTCCAGATAACGCGGACCCTTTGCCAGTGTACCATACATAGTACCGATCTGGGAACGGAGTCCTTTACCCAGGTCTTCAAGACCTGCGCCGACTGCAAGTCCATCCTCGGAGAATGCAGACTGAGAACGTCCATAGACGATCTGCAAAAACAGTTCTCTCATGGCGGTGTTAATAGCGTCGCATACCAAGTCTGTGTTCAGAGCTTCCAGAACCGTTAAGCCAGGAAGAATCTCAGAAGCCATAGCTGCGGAATGAGTCATACCGGAACATCCAAGCGTCTCAATGAGCGCCTCCTGGATAATACCTTCTTTTACATTCAGGGACAACTTACAAGCACCCTGCTGCGGAGCACACCAGCCGATTCCGTGTGTAAAACCGGAGATGTCTTTGACTTCTTTTGCCTGCACCCATTTTGCTTCTTCCGGAATCGGAGCAGCGCCATGATGTACGCCCTGCGCTACCGGACACATTTCTTCTACTTCACGCGAATAAATCATTTGTTTGAAACTCCTTTCAAGTTATCATATTAGGCCGTAGGGGATAAGGCCTCATACACATTTATTTTCTCACAAATCAGCTGGATAGTCCAGCAATTTTTTCCTGATTATGAAAAAAGAGTCACATAACCGGCCATTTAGGTTCCTCCAGCGTATCAAACCCCTCCATCTTCCTTGCGCCGTAGACGCTTGGATAATATCCTTCCTGACCTTTATACTTTGTATTCTGCCATCCCACCGTAAACTTATAATATCTGGTTTTTTGAATCTGCCTGAATACGTCTTCTACGTCAAATTTTCCCTCTAAAGAAGCGTCTGTAATCTCGTATCTTTGCTCAATCCCGTCCTTATCTTCACAGATAAATATGTAAACGTCTTCGCTCCCGCTCTCTCCATTCTCCCGAACCATAGTTGTCTTATCGACCACTTTTACCTCCTGTGTCCACTTCTCCGGGACCCGCCCGGAACTGCCGTTTCCTATCCATGTCAGCAGCAGGAAAAATAAAAAGATCAGTGCCAGCCCGCCCAGTATCTTCCTTATATCCACTTCCACCACCATGGAATCTTCGATCTGCGCTCCTTTGCGGATCCCAATCGCAATCAGTATAAGACCCACTATAATCAGCACTATGGCGCCTGCCAGAATCAGCCTTACGCCGCCCATTCCTACCATACTTATTACTTCCTCCTTTATTTCACTATTGCTGTATCTGATTATACAGCATTCCCGGACAATTTTCCACCGGTTGTATCAGTATTATTTCTTAACATGGCTACTCCCCGTTTCATTTCTATAGAAGTATATCCGGCTTCTGTAAAATACTTGGCAAGTTTTGTCTCCAGGGGTTCTTCAATCAGTTCCGGTATATACACCAGATCAGGCATTTCGTGCGCCTGTTCATAGTAGCGTGCAAGCAGGTTTTCCTGTACCGGTATCTCCCAGGTTGTATAAGAAGCCACTCTGGCATCCACGTCAAGATAAATCCAGGGAGCCAGCCCGGCCACAAGCAGGCGGTCATCTTTTGTAAGTCCCAGACTTTGAATATCCGAAAGAGTTTCGGTATAAAGTTCCTGATTTTCCTTCGTAGTATAAATTCCTTTCATAGGCCCTTCTTCCATACGGGCGGTCAGTGCGGGCAGCGGATCGTCTCCCCATACATAGATCACCCTTAAGCGGGACGTCGTTAAGATCTGAAGACTGCAGACGCACAGGAAGAGCATGCAGGCAGCGGAAGATCTTTTCCATGTTTTCAAATGATCCCACAGCAGATAGACAGACGCTGCCGACACCAGCCAGTACGCCGAAGATACGGCCAGGATTCCCGTGTCCGCAGCCATATGCATCAGATAAGTAAAAAACAATACCGGAAGATACCAGTAGATAAAAACCCTTTTTTTACGCTCCGGGTTTGTCATATATGCGGCCAGACCAAGAAAACTTATGGGAACCTGAATAAAATTCATGGGCACATGATCCCAGACCAGTCCATAATACAGTATATAAGCCGCCGTCACCAGTCCTGCGGCGCTCATATAAAGCCATCCGGGAATACGCCTTTTTTTGTCCAGGAAAAACAAAAACCCGCAGACCGCCGCCATACAAAGCATGCCGCCATAGTAACGCCACATACGCTCGGCATATTTTAAAGTTTTCTCCCAGACTGGTTTCTGACGCTCGGCGTCGTTAATAATAGGGTCAAGGCTTTGAAGAATTTCCTGTAGACTGCCTCTGGAAAATACAAAAATCAGAAAAACGATCAGCACAAGTCCCGCCCCGACCGTAAGCCAGACCAGACTGCGCCAGCATACTACGCCGGTTTTTTGTTTTCTGCATATGGTATTCCCGATACAAAGTAATCCATACAGCAGGTATAAAATCAATGTGTAAGGATTCGCCAGCACGGTGAAAGCAGTCAAAATACCCAGAAAAATCCAACCCCTTTTTCCCCGCTGCCTGCCGCTGGCAACGGCGGAAAAAATCAGATACAAAAAGGCGAGCACCAGCGTGTTGTAGGAAAAGGCACTGATATTAAATGGCGTAAACACAAAATAGGCGATCCCACAGACCGCCGCCGGAAGTCCCTGTTCCTTCATTAGATAAAAAGACGCACAAGCCACTGCCGCCTGGAATAGCACAAAAGAAATCCTCGCAGCCAGCACTATTCCTTCTGTCCCCCCCAGAATATGGGTCACAATCCACACAAAAGGATACAGTAGAAATGTAAATAACTGTCCGTTGTTCCATTCATCCACCAGCATACCGTCCCCCTGGACGAACCGGCGCGTCATACTCAGATAATAGATCTCGTCATTTTTATTAAATCCATAAAACTGCCTGAAAATAAATATAATCCCCAGCGCCAAAAGGCAGAGCGAAAAGGCTGCCGTTATTTTCTTTTCCGTTTCTTTTAAATGATACTTCATATGCCTTTTTCTCTATACAATATCTTTAAAATCACACCTGACAACTCTCGCAAGATCCTCTGGTGAAAGTTCTATCTGAAATCCGACTTTTCCGGCACTGACAAATATTTTCTCATATTTTCCCGCAGATTCATGGACAAATGTCGGAAATGCCTTTTTCATGCCGATTGGTGAACATCCTCCATGTACATATCCGGTAAGCGGAAGTAAATCTTTTTGTTTGATCATGCTGATTGCTTTCTCTCCTGCTGCTTTTGCAGCTTTTTTCAGGTTCAGTTCTTCTTTGACCGGAACAACGAACACATAATACTGCCCGGTCTTTCCCTGTGTCACAAGCGTCTTGAAGACTTTGTCTTTATCCTCTCCCAAAAGAGCCGCTATCTCTTCGCCGCTCATGGAAGCATCCGGCTTATATGTGTGGCTGTCATACGGCACTTTTTTCTGTTCTAATATACGCATTACGTTGGTTTTTTCTATATTTCCCATTTTTACATTCCATCCGCGTCTTTCATTTTGACCATAACAGATCGGAAGAGCACACGTCTGAACTCCAGTC
>CAJUMT010000274.1 GCA_910587495.1 uncultured Lachnospiraceae bacterium
TATATTACCATCCGCGGCAAAGGGGATATTCTGGCCAAACTTCGCAAAGAAGCTGAAAAAGCAGATAAAGTTTATCTTGCTACTGACCCGGACCGGGAAGGAGAGGCGATCTCCTGGCATCTGTCTCAGGCGCTTAAGCTGGATGAAAAGAAGATGTACAGGATTACTTTTAATGAGATCACCAAAACCGCGGTCAAAGAGTCCATCAAACACGCTCGTTTGATCAATCAGGATCTGGTAGATGCCCAGCAGGCGAGAAGGATGCTGGATCGTATGGTGGGTTACCGTATCAGTCCGATTTTGTGGGCGAAAGTAAAGAGAGGCTTAAGTGCCGGTCGGGTGCAGTCGGTGGCATTACGGCTGGTGGCCGACCGGGAAGAAGAGATTGAGGCATTCGTCCCGGAAGAATACTGGAGCCTGGATGCGCATTTTGCCGTAAAAGGAGAGAAAAATCCTTTGACAGCAAAATTCTATGGCACTTCCAAAGGAAAGCTGGAGATTCATTCCCGCCAGGAAATGGATCAGATTTTGGAAGGCTTAAAGGGCGCATCTTTTGCCGTGACGGAAGTAAAAAACAAAGAGCGGGCCAGAAAAGCGCCCCTTCCTTTTACGACCAGTACCCTGCAGCAGGAAGCTTCCAGGACTCTGGGGTTTTCCACGGTCAAAACCATGCGGCTGGCACAGCAGCTTTATGAGGGAATCGATATTGAAGGCCAGGGAACGGTGGGCATAATCACTTATCTGCGTACGGATTCCACCCGTATCTCCGATGAGGCGGCTCAGGCGGCGGCTTCCTATATTAAAGAGACCTATGGAGACGACTATCTGTCTCAGGAAAAAGAAAAAAAAGAGAAGAAAGAAAAGGACGGAGACAAAAAGATTCAGGATGCCCACGAGGCCATTCGTCCTACGGATATCAGAAGGCTTCCGGTCGGGATTAAAGAGTCTCTTTCCAGAGATCAGTTCCGCCTGTATCAGCTTATATGGAAACGCTTTACGGCAAGCCGCATGGCGGATGCGAAGTATCATATCGTATCCGTGAAAATAGACAGCCGGTCGTCTGTGCCGGAAGGGGAGAGCTATTGTTTCACGGTGTCCGCGTCCACGGTTGCCTTTGACGGCTTCATGTCGGTCTATGTGCAGGATGAGGAAGAAAAAGGCGAGAATGCCACCTTGGTGAAAGCGCTTGGAAAGGACAGTGTACTGGAATTAAAAGAGCTGGAAGATAAGCAGCATTTTACCCAGCCTCCGGCACATTATACGGAAGCGGCTCTCGTAAAGACGCTGGAGGAGTATGGTATAGGAAGACCCAGTACCTATGCGCCTACGATCAGTACGATCCTGGCCCGCCGTTATGTGGCCAAGGAGGGACGCAACCTCTACCTGACAGAGATCGGAGAGGTTGTCAACAATATGATGAAGCAGGCTTTCCCTACTGTTGTGGAGACGGATTTTACCGCCAATGTGGAGTCGCTTCTGGACCGGGTGGAAGACGGAACCGTCAACTGGAAGACGGTCGTCAGCAATTTTTATCCGGATTTGGACGAGGCGGTCAACAAGGCGGAGGCGGAGCTTGAAAAGGTTAAGATTGAAGATGAAGTAAGCGACGTGGTCTGTGAACAGTGTGGCAGAAATATGGTGGTAAAATATGGACCCCATGGAAAATTCCTTGCCTGTCCGGGATTTCCTGAATGCAGGAATACGAAGCCTTATCTGGAGAAGATCGGCGTGGCCTGTCCGAAGTGCGGCAAAGACATTGTGCTGCGGCGTTCCTCCAAAGGACGGAAGTTTTACAGCTGTGAGGGATATCCGGAATGCGACTATGTATCCTGGAAAAAACCCAAAGAAGCAAAAACTGATTGAAATCTGTTAATTTGTATGTTAATATCCAAAGTGCAGTTGGTTTACATCTGCACTTTCTTACTTTTTTGCGGAGGGAACGATGAGCGTACAACTATTAGACAAAACGAGAAAAATAAACAAACTCCTGCATAACAATAATTCCAGCAAAGTGGTTTTTAACGATATCTGCGGAGTGTTGTCGGAGATCTTGCTGTCCAATGTGCTTGTTATCAGTAAAAAAGGAAAGGTACTTGGAATCAGCCGGTATGATGGAGTAGATGAACTTCATGAATTGATTGTGGACCAGGTAGGAGGATTGATAGACCCTTTGTTAAACGAGCGCCTGCTGGGCATCCTGTCCACAAAGGAAAACGTCAATTTGCAGACTTTGGGGTTTGTGGTGGAAAATGTACGAAGATATGAAGCGCTTGTGGCCCCCATCATTATAGCTGGGGAACGGCTTGGGACTTTGTTTCTGTACAAGTATGAGAACGATTACGATATTGACGACATTATTTTAAGTGAGTATGGTACGACGGTAGTAGGGCTGGAAATGATACGCTCTGTCCATGAAGAAAATGTGGAGGAAGAGCGCAGGAAAAGAGTCGTTCAGTCGGCCATTGGGACGCTTTCTGTCACGGAAATGGAAGCCATCAGTCTGATCTTTAAGGAGATGCAGGGCAACGAATGTACCCTGGTTGCCAGTAAAATTGCGGACAGAGCCGGTATTACCCGTTCGGTGATTGTCAATGCACTGCGCAAATTTGAGAGCGCGGGCGTGATAGAATCCCGTTCCGCCGGTATGCGGGGCACGAATATAAAAGTTTTAAACGACTGCGTATTTCGGGAACTGGAATACATCAATAATAATGGGCTGGGTATGAAAAATTTAAAAAAAGTTGAAAATTCCCGTTGACAATTCAGAATAATCATACTATTATATGACTAAAGGTTAGCACTCAACTCAAGTGAGTGCTAATAAAAGAAATTAGGACTAGTTTAAGGAGGAGTAATTAATGAAGTTAGTACCTTTAGGAGACAGAGTCGTATTAAAACAAAGTGAAAAAGAAGAAACCACCAAATCCGGTATCATTCTTGCTGCAAAAGCGCAGGAAAAGCCGGTGACTGCAGAGGTAGTCGCGGTAGGTCCTGGAGGAGTTGTAGATGGTAAAGAAATTACCATGCAGGTAAAAGAAGGCGATCAGGTTATCTACTCCAAATACGCCGGAAATGAAGTAAAGCTTGGTGAAGACGAATATGTGATCGTAAGACAGAGTGATATTCTGGCAGTTGTGGAATAATGTGAAAGTATTAAATTATAAGCATCATATTTGAAAGAAAAGACAGGAGGAACAATTATCATGGCGAAGGAATTAAAACATGGCGTAGACGCCAGAACGGCATTGGAAGCCGGTGTAAATAAACTTGCTGACACAGTCAGCGTAACTTTAGGACCCAAAGGAAGGAATGTAGTCCTCGACAAACAGTTTGGCACTCCGCTTATTACCAACGACGGTGTGACCATCGCGAAAGAGATCGAGCTTGAGGATGCATTTGAGAATATGGGTGCGCAGCTTGTAAAAGAGGTGGCAACCAAAACCAATGATGTGGCAGGTGACGGTACGACCACCGCTACAGTTCTTGCGCAGTCCATGATCAACGAAGGCATGAAGAACCTGGCAGCAGGCGCGAACCC
>CAJUMT010000275.1 GCA_910587495.1 uncultured Lachnospiraceae bacterium
AGGCCGGTCATTACACTGCCAAGCTGTCTAAATACCTGGTTAAAGACAGGCATGACTTTGGTAAGCAGTACAAAGATAACCAGAATCATCATAAATACCATGATCAAAGGATATGTAATCGCGTTTTTTATGGACTGTGCAATACCGGCTTCCCGTTCATAATGGGTGGAAAGCGCCCGCATAACTTCTTCACGTTTGGAAGAATCTTCCGTGATTCTGACCATCTGCAGCATGTAATCAGGAAACGCTCCGGTAGTTTTAAGAGCTTCATAAAAACTTCCGGTTTCCTGGATCGTATCTTCTATGAGTGCTAGAAGTTCAGCTTCATCAGGGTCTTTTGTTTCGTCTTGCATCAGAGAAATTCCCTCCAGGTCGGAGATACCGGAACGCCGGATCATTGCAACCTGGGAGCAGAAAGCAGACAGCTCCGTATTAGATAGAGGGGGAAATTTTTTTTGCGCCATATATGCTCCTTTCTCGGATTTCCATCTTAATAAGAATTTTGTACCATATAATTTTGTCCGTCGCCAATGAACGCTTTTAAATCCTTTTTGTTGGCGCCGGCAGCAAAAGTGGGATCCATAAGAACCCAGGATGATCCGTCAAACTGTATGATATCGTCGATCCAGCCCACATCTTTAATATAAGTGCTGATCCACGCATGATAGGCCTCTCCGGCGTAACCGATCTCCAGCTTGGTAGGGATGCGTTGGGAACGCAACATGGCAGCCATGGAAGCAGCATAGTCAAAACAGATTCCTTTGCCGGTAGCAAGCGTCTCATCCACATCCGGCAGATAGCCATAAGATACGCTGGAAGCTTTTTCTGTATCATAAGTGATATTTTCTGTAATAAAATGATAAATTTTTTCCACTGCTTCCAAGTCAGAATGTGCGTCCGATACAAGATCCTGCCCTTTTTTAACAGTCTGGGAATCAGAAGTAAAAGACACATATTGATTTGGGTACAGAAAAGGTAGAAATTCATCTGCAATCGTGACGTCAATATCCTGAGAGAATGCTATGGCATACATATCACCGCTTACATTTTCCAGGACGGTAATGGAATAACTGCCGTCACCGGAAGGCAGAGGAAACGTCTCAAATTCCTTTTCTTGGGACAAAAGATAAGTATAAGTGTTGCCGTCCGGAGGTTCGATCTGCATCTTTACTTTTGGATTATCGCCCAGATATTGGACCATCACATATCCTTGATCTGTATGGGAGGCATCCATGACGATAGTATCTGTGCCGTAGGAAACCGTCTGGTCTGCTGCCGGAACAAGCACATTTGGCGTACTGTCCCGAAGGGGGGCGTCTGACTTTACATTTTCGCTTTCTGTGTCTTCAGAGACGGATCCTTCACTGTCGCTATGCACCGGACTGTCTGACGGCTTTGCATCATTGTTGCCGCAGCCCTCAAGAAGGACGCAGCATAAAACGATCCACAATATGAATGCCAGATGTGATATTGCCTTTTGAACCATGGACAGTAGCATCCTCCTTCATAGATTCGGGTATTTTAATGTATTCAGTATACTACCAGATGCCGCAGGAATCAATGATTTTTATCAGAAACGAAATGAGAGCCGGGGCTGACAGGCCAGGAAAAAGCTTTAGAAAGGGAGGATGCCGGGTGTATTCCACCCGGCATTATTATGAAAAAGTTTATTTAAAAAGTATTAGCTGATTGGCGTTTGCTTTTGATGATTTTATTATATGCACAAGAAATGAAGGATTCATGTGCAAAAATTAAACCTTTTTTAAAAGAAAAATGAATAATCTATGAACAGAAAAGACTGGGTTTTGAATTTTGCATTCAATGACAAAAAGAGAAAAATAGATTAAAATAATGATGGAAAGGAGTAGAGGATTATGGCCAAAGAAAAAGAGAAAAAAGAAATTTTGAATGTCAGAATGCTTGGAGGTTTTTCCATGATTTATCAGGAAAAAGAACTCTTTTTGGGGAAGAAACAGACTTCCAGAGTCATGCGGATGCTCCAGGCACTTTTGTATGCCGGGCCTGGAGGCATGAGGAGAGAACAGCTTTTGGAAGATCTGTTCGGCCCTGAATTTGAAGGTGAACCGTCCAATAATCTAAGCGTAACGGCATGCAGTTTAAGAAAACTGTTAAAAGAAAGCCGTTTGGCAAAGGAAGATTTAATTCATACAGGGAAAGGGCGCTATTGGTTTGAAGGGGCTTTGGAAGTCCGGGTGGACGCACATATCTTTGAAGAGCTGTCAGAAAAAGCGAGAGCAGGGTCCGAAGAGGAAAAACTTAAGTTCCTAAAAGAAGCTCTAAAAATTTATAAAGGTCATTTCCTTCCAGCGCTGTCAGGCGAAGAATGGGTGACAGAAGCGGGGGCGCGTTATCAGCACATGTATTATAGCTGCATGGAAGAAATTTGTACTCTTCTGACAAAAAGAAAAGAGTATGAAGAACTGTTTGAACTGTGTGGCCGTGCGGCGTCTTTGTATCCACTGGGAGAATGGCAAGTCTGGCAAATGGAATGCCTGCTCTTGCTTGGACGTTCGAAAGATGCCCTTGCTTTATATAATCAGACCGTATCCGGATATTTCAGTGAACTGAATGGTACGCCGTCTAAACGTGTAACGGAATTTTTTCAAAAAATGAGCAGGCGGATTCGGTTTGACGCCGTAGATCTTAACGAAATACGAACCCGGCTGCAGGAAGATCAAACATCCGGCGGGTATTATTGCCCCTACCCCAGCTTTGTAGGCAGTTATCGCATGGCTGCCAGGATTATGGAAGATTCCGGTCAGTCTGTCCGTCTTTTACTCTGTACTTTGTCTGATGAAAGAACATCTCATAAAAATTCCCCCCAATTAAAAGAAATATCAAATCTGCTTGCAAAGTCCATCCGTGAAGCCTTAGACCACGGCGATATTTTTACCCGGTATAATATGTGCCAGTTTCTGGTTATACTAATGGGTATATCCAAGGAAGAATGTCCGGAACTGATCGGTCGCATTGATGCCGGTTTTCGCCGCCTTGTACATAGCCGCCGGGTCAAAGTGACCTATCGCGTTGCTTCTCTTTAACTTGCCGTACTGACGCATAAAATTGTTGACTTGTCAGGGTTGTCCGATTACAATTGAATAAAAGAATAGATGAGGAGCGCGCGCATGTTTTTAGATGATCTTTTTCCGGATCAGATAACAGATTCTGTCTATAATCTGGACTGGGAGAAACTTTCCGAAAAATATAAAGGCGTTATGTTCGACATTGATAATACCTTAGTGCCTCACGGGGCTTCTGCTGACGAGCGGGCAGTCCTTCTGTTTGCATGTTTAAAAAAACTTGGTATGAGAACAATGCTTGTTTCCAATAATAAAGAAAAAAGGGTGAGGCCCTTTGCCGAACGTCTGCATAGTGAATATGTATATAAAGCGGGCAAACCAAAGCTGCACGGTTATAAAGAAGCGCTGCGCCGTCTGGGAACTGAGCCTGCGTACACTTTATTCGTGGGAGATCAGGTTTTTACCGACATATGGGGAGCAAACCGTGTAGGGAT
>CAJUMT010000276.1 GCA_910587495.1 uncultured Lachnospiraceae bacterium
GTTCCAGCGGCGCGGGCGGACAGCATATCAATAAAACTTCGTCGGCAATCCGGATTACCCATCTGCCCACGGGCATTGTGGTGCAGTGTCAAAACGAGCGTTCTCAGCATCAGAACAAAGATAAAGCCATGCAGATGTTGAAAGCAAAGCTGTATCTGTTGGAGCAGCAAAAGCAGGCGGAGAAGCTATCAGGAATCCGCGGCGAGGTCAGCGATATCGCCTGGGGCAATCAAATACGTTCCTATGTCATGCAGCCGTACACTATGGTAAAAGATCACAGGACAAATGCTGAGGTCAGTAATGTGGACGGAGTGATGGACGGGAAAATCGACCCGTTTATCAATGCATATCTTAAATGGATCAACCTGACTTAGGAGGAATAGACTATGTCAGAGAAGAGCAAGTATTTTGTGCTGAAACAAAAGGCAGTGCCGGAGGTGCTGCTCAAAGTGGTGGAGGCAAAAAGGCTGCTAGAATCCAAACGGGCCGTGACGGTCCATGAAGCGACAGAAAAAGTCGGCATCAGCCGAAGTTCTTTTTATAAATACAAAGACGATATCTTCCCTTTTCATGACAATGCCAAAGGAAAGACCATCACCTTTGTACTTCAGATGGAGGACGAGCCTGGACTTTTGTCCATGGTGTTAAAGATTGTGGCGGAATTTAGCGCCAACATCCTGACCATCCATCAGAGCATTCCGATTAACGGCCTGGCCTCTCTGACCATGAGCATCGAAGTGCTGCCCACGACGGGGGACGCTTCCGCCATGATCGAAAAGATCGAGGAGCAGTCAGGTGTCCATTATTTAAAAATATTAGGCAGGGAGTAATACCGATGATAAAAGTAGCGATTATGGGATATGGGACCGTAGGGTCCGGTGTTTATGAAGTCATTAAAACAAATCAGAAAAGTATTGATAAAAAGGTAGGGCAGGAGCTTCAGATCAAATATGTGCTGGACCTTAGGGAATTTCCGGGAGATCCTGTCATGGAAGTCCTCACGCATGATTTTGAAGATATTATCGGCGATGAAGAAGTTAAGATTGTGGCGGAAGTTATGGGAGGACTGCATCCGGCCTATGAGTTTACGAAACGCTGCCTGGAAGCAGGCAAGAGCGTATGCACATCCAACAAAGAACTGGTGGCGGAACATGGCGCGGAACTGATTCAGCTTGCCAAAGAACATCAGGTCAATTATCTGTTTGAGGCCAGTGTGGGCGGCGGCATTCCGATTATCCGTCCGCTTAATTCTTCTTTGACCGCGGATGTGATCCTGGAGATCTCAGGCATATTAAACGGCACTACCAACTATATGCTGACCAAGATGGACCGGGAAGGGTTAGACTATATGGATGTGCTGAAAGAAGCGCAGCATAAAGGGTATGCGGAGCTGCATCCGGAAGCGGACGTGGAAGGATGGGATGCCTGCAGAAAGATCGCGATCCTCACTTCGCTGGCCAGCGGGAATCAGGTGGATTTCGGAGATATTTATACAGAAGGAATTACAAAAGTTACAGCGGAAGATTTTGCTTATGCAAAGAAAATGAAGCGTTCCATCAAATTGCTGGCGATCAGCCGGAAAGTAGGAGATACTTACTGCGCTATGGTAAGCCCGGCTCTGATTCCAAGAGAGCACCCGCTTTATGTGGTCAACGATGTTTTTAACGCAGTATTTGTAAAAGGAAATATGCTTGGCAATTCCATGTTCTATGGAAGCGGCGCAGGCAAGCTGCCCACCGCCAGCGCAGTAGCCGGCGATATGGTGGATGCGGCCAGACATTTAGGAAAGATCATTACTTTGTTCTGGGAGCCGCAGAAGCTTACGTTGGCGCCTATGGGAGGAATGTCCAAGAGATTTTTTGTGCGTATGGAAGCAGGCGCTTCTCCCGAATCCATCTTCGGCGACGGAGAGCGTATTGACGCAGGTATACCAGGGGAGACCGGATTTATCACGCCTGTGATGACGGAAGACGAATATGCCGCCAAAGCGGCAGGCGCGAAGATCATCAGTATGATCCGGGTGGAAGGATAGACGGAGGAACAGAGTATGGATATAGTATGTCTGGATTTAGAAGGAGTGCTTGTACCTGAGATCTGGATTGCTTTTGCGGAGGCGTCCGGTATTCCGGAATTAAAAAAAACAACCAGAGATGAGCCGGATTATGACAAGCTTATGAATTACAGGCTGCATATATTAAAGGAGCATGGACTTGGTTTAAGGCAGATTCAGGAAACGATAGAGAAAATCGATCCGCTTCCGGGGGCAAAAGAATTTTTAGATGAGCTGAGATCTTTCACGCAGGTGTTGATCTTAAGCGATACATTTACAGAGTTTGCGAAGCCTTTAATGAAAAAACTGGGCTGGCCGACCCTTTTTTGCAACAGCCTTACGGTGTCAGAGGCAGGAGAGATCACAGGATATAAGATGCGAATTGAAAACTCCAAATTAACCACCGTTAAAGCGCTGCAGTCTGCGGGCTTTGACACCATTGCCGCCGGTGACAGCTATAACGACCTGGGGATGATCCAGGCAGGAAAAGCAGGCTTTTTATTCCGAAGCACAGAACAGATTAAAAAGGATCATCCGGAACTTCCGGCGTATGAGACCTTCGAAGAACTGATGGCGGCTATCAAAAAAGTGCTGGGGGAATAAAGAGAGAAATATGGATATTATACAAAAACTGACAGAAGAACTTCAGGTGAAAAAATGGCAGACAGAAGCTGCCGTACAGCTCATCGATGAAGGAAATACGATCCCTTTTATCTCCCGTTACCGTAAAGAGGTAACGGGAGCTTTAAATGATGAACAACTTCGTACATTGGATGAAAGGCTTACTTATCTTCGTAACCTGGAGGAGAAAAAGGCGCAGGTGTTATCCAGTATCGAAGAACAGGGGAAACTTACCGAAGAACTGCGCACACAGATTGAAGAGGCGCAGACGCAGGTTGCAGTGGACGACTTATATCGCCCCTACCGGCCAAAACGCCGTACGCGGGCTACTATGGCAAAGGAGAAAGGGCTGGAGGGTCTGGCAGACATTCTTCGCCTTCAGATGACAGACCGGTCTATGGAAGAAGAGGCGAAAGCCTATGTGTCCGAAGAAAAGGGTGTTTCCTCTGTGGAAGAAGCATTGGCAGGCGCTATGGATATCGTTGCGGAGGCCGTTTCTGATGAAGCCGATTACCGTACTTATATCCGTGAGATTACGCTAAGAGAAGGGATGATCACTTCCGAAGCCAAAGACGAATCGCAGGAATCCGTCTATGAGACGTACTATCATTTCAGTCAGCCTTTGCATAAAATGGCGGGGCACAGAACGCTGGCGATGAATCGGGGAGAGGCGGAGAAGATATTGACCGTAAAGATCGAAGCGCCCCAGGATAAGATTTTGCGTTATCTGGAAAAACAGGTGATTGTAAAAAATAACCCTCATACGTCTGCGTTATTAAAAGAGACGGTTGCAGACAGTTATGCTCGATTGATCGCGCCGTCCATAG
>CAJUMT010000277.1 GCA_910587495.1 uncultured Lachnospiraceae bacterium
AGCGCCTCAATGGCGTCGTCGCCCACCTTGGCGTCCGCGGGAAAAATATAGATTCCTTCTTCCGGCGCCTCCAGATACATATCGCGGCTGGAACCCAGCTCTTCAATGGAACACATCATGCCGTTAGACTCGATCCCGCGAAGCTTTCCTTTCTTAATCTTCAGTCCGCCTGCCGTCATCTTGCCGTCGTGAGTTCCTGCCACCCGGCCGCCGTCCAAAACTACCGGTATCTTGTCTCCCTCTTTTACATTAGGTGCGCCGGTGACAATCTGAATGGGCTTTTCCTCTCCCACATTCACCTGGCATACAATCAATTTGTCTGCGTCCGGATGACGCTCAATTTTATCGATCTGGCCGATCACAATACGCTCTAAATCGGCATCCATTTTCTGAAATCCTTCTACTTTGGAGCCGGACAGCGTCATGGCGTCCGTAAATTCCTGGGCGCTCGCATCCAGATCCGGCACATATGCTTTTATCCATGATAATGATGCATTCATACTAATAAATCCTCCTATTTTAGTTCCGCTGTTTAATCTAAAACTGCCTTAAAAATCTTATGTCATTCTCGTATAAGAGTCTCATATCGTCAATCTCGTATTTCAACAGGGCAATGCGCTCTAAGCCCACGCCGAAAGCGAAACCTGTATACTCCTCCGGATCAATGCCGCACATTTCCAACACATGCGGATGAACCATGCCGCAGCCAAGGATCTCAATCCAGCCGGAACCTTTACAGAAACGGCATCCTTTACCGCCGCATTTAAAACAGGATACGTCCACTTCCGCACTGGGTTCTGTGAACGGGAAATGGTGCGGCCTGAATTTGGTCTTTGTTTCTTCACCGAAAAGCTCCTTGGCAAACTCCTCCAGGGTTCCTTTCAGATCCGCAAATGTAATATTTTTATCAATAACCAGTCCTTCGATCTGGTGGAAGGAAGGCGAATGAGTCGCGTCCACCTCATCGGAACGGAATACACGCCCGGGAGAAATCATGCGGATCGGCAGCTTTCCTTTCTCCATCGTGCGGGCCTGCACCGGGGAAGTCTGTGTACGCAAAACAATCTCTTTATTAATATAAAAGGTATCCTGCTCGTCCTTAGCCGGATGATTGGCAGGGATATTCAGCTTTTCAAAATTGTAAAGATCATATTCTACTTCCGGCCCTTCGATCACCTCATATCCCATACCGATAAAGATGCGCTCCACTTCTTCCAATGCAATGGTATTCGGATGACGATGACCGACGCTGTTCTTTTTCGCCGGAAGAGTCACATCAATGACCTCGCTCTTTAAGCGCATCTCCAGGAGCATCTGTTCCATATTTTTTTTCGCATCTTCCAGGACATGTTCAATTTCCGCACGGGTATCGTTTACCAGTTGTCCAAAAGCCGGTCGGTCTTCGGGCGCGATCTCTTTCATACTTTTTAAAAGAGCTGTCAATTCTCCTTTTTTGCCCAGTACGGACACACGCACATCATTTAGTGTCTCCGGGTTTTGGGACGCTTTGATCCTGGCTATGGCTTCCTCTCTGATCTTCTGCAATCTTTCTTTCATAATCTTGACTCCTTTTCTTCTTTACCTGCAGACGAAAAAAACTCCGTCTCTCCTATATAGGGACGAAGTTCATGTTCCGCGGTACCACCCTGATTTCCGGACAAGCCGGACGCTCATGCTGCGTAACGTGCAGGCGACGTCATTCCCTACTGCATGAAGGTTCAGGAATGCTGCTCGGGTGGGAATTTCGCAAATCTGCCTGAACCCGGAGGGGCTTTCAGCCGATGACCCTTCCTCTCTGATGGAAAACAGACTGCTACTGACACTTTCACCGCATTTCACATATTAATGATAACTATAACACAAACTTCCCCAAAGTCAAGTATTTTTTCACCTGCCCAAGCCTTGCGCCGCTCTCCACTCGTTGAGTTCCAGTCCGATCAGCAGAATATACATAACAAAATACAGCCAGAACATCAAAAGCACCAGAGTTGTCAGACTTCCATACATATTGAAAGCATTGCTGTACTTGATGTATACAGAAAACCCGAACGAAAATAAATACCAGGCTCCTGCAGAAAAAATAGCACCCGGAAGCTGATCAAAAAAACCTGCCCTGCGGTTAGGCAAAAACATATACAGCACAGCAAAGAAAGCGGTAAATAAAGCCAGCATAAGCGCCAGACGAAAGGATAAGATAACCCGGGTGAAAATTGCCAAAAAAGGAAAATATTGTTCAAACAGCTCATGGATGGAATATCCAAACACAATCAGTATCATTGTCGCCACAATCAGCGCCACAAACAGGAGGGCAAAAAGCGCCCCCCGAAGCCGCAGCATAAAATAATTAGGCGCGCGATCCACGCGGCAGATCGAATTCATCCCTTTATTAAGAGCCATAAAACTTTTGCCGGCAGACCATACCATTACCAGCGCCGATATGGACACAGTCGCCACTGTACGGCTGTACATCTCGTCAATAATGCCAAAGAGCCAGCTTCTAAAACTACCGGGTACAAAATCCCGGATCAGTCCGTACAAATCCGCTTTCCCGATATCGGTAAACTGAATCAACGATAAAAGCATGATAGCCAATGGAAAAAAAGAAAGCATGATAAAATAAGCCGCCTGAGCCGCATATGCACTCACATGGCTTTTCTCCACATCTCTTTTCATATCGATTACTGCAGCGATCCAACGTATCATCTTTTATCCGTTCCTTTTTTACTGTCTCTATCATACCCGATCTATTCCAGGCTTGCAAGGCTTATTCCCTCATAGAAATACTGTAAAATCTCATCATAACCATATCCTTCTTCCGCCAATGTCTTCGCGCCGTTCTGGCTCATACCGGCCCCATGGCCCAAACCGCCGCCTGTGACCTGATAACCCGCAAGCTCCCCTTCCTCTTCTACCGGCTTAAGGACAAAATAACCGCTGGGCAGAAGATTTCCGCCCTGGCTTACTTTTCCGTCGTTTCTGTGAACTTCCCCTCCTGGTATACCCAGCATCAGGCGTATATTATATTCGTATTTTATCTTCATCTGACCTTCCTCACCGGTGACCAGCATTTCCTGCGCCACCCCGCCCGCGCCCCGCGCACTGACAGACACATCTGTAATGGCGCCTGCCGTATAAGTATCCGTCCAGGCATAACCGTCGCCTTCCCGGGACATAATGCCGTCCTGGGTGCGCCCTGCGCGCTCCTTTACCCATTTCCCCATATTTTGTTCAATCTGAGTCAAGGGGACATAGCAGCTCCACCGATACCACGGCTCCGATATTTCCAGATCGTCCGCATGTTTTTTTTCAATAAACCGTGCAAAATCCTCTTCGTCGGTCAGGTCTTTTTTAGAAGAAGCAGAGCTTACTCTCCTGGCTGTTATGTATGGCGTGGCTTCACTGCTGCCTTTTTCCCATATATTTTCATCAGTTGTGCTTCCGCAGGAAGTAGAAAAATAATATGCCGTGATAACCGAACCGCCCTGCGCTGCC
>CAJUMT010000278.1 GCA_910587495.1 uncultured Lachnospiraceae bacterium
AACATCTGTGGTGGATTCCGACCAGTCAAACCCGAAAGTAAAGTTACACTATCAATTGCTAAAAAGTATTTGTATTTTGCCAAAAGATATGGTACAATAGCGGAGAAATGGAGATATAGCTCAGCTGGGAGAGCATCTGCTTGACGTGTAGAGGGTCACAGGTTCGAGTCCTGCTATCTCCATGATAAAGCGGCTTATTTGGCCGCTTTTTTTCGTCTATGCTGCATTTCGTGTTGCATATTTTATGGATTTTGGCTAATATTAGAGTATATTTAAAATTGGCCGAAAGAAGGGAGCGCATGCATTATATAACAAGAAACCTGGAATCCGTAGTGTGTCAGGTTACAAAAGAGTATCCGGTGGTACTGCTTACAGGTCCAAGACAGACGGGAAAGACGACGATGCTTCAGAGAATGATGGAAGGCACGGACCGCAGCTATGTTTCGTTGGATGATTTTAATGAAAGAGACATGGCGAAAAATGATCCGGAATTTTTTCTGCAGCTGCATAAGCCTCCGATTTTAATTGATGAAGTGCAGTATGCCCCGGAACTGTTTACTTATATTAAAATTCATGTGGACCGGTATCATAATCCAGGCGCGTTTTGGCTGATCGGCTCCCAGGCGTTTAAACTAATGAAGGGAGTTCAGGAATCACTGGCAGGCAGGGTGGCGCTTCTTTCCATGACTTCTCTGTCGCAGGCAGAGATATGCGGTAAATGCGCGGTTCCATTTACAGTTAATCTGGAATCATTATCTGACAGGGCGGGAAACAGGGCAGTTATGGATGCGGAGGAGATCTTTGAACGGATCTATAAAGGTTCCATGCCGGCGATCGTCAGCGGCGCATACAGCAATTCTCAAGTTTTTTATGGCAGTTATATAAGCACATATATTGACAGAGATGTAAGGGCGTTATCAGAGAGTATAGATTCTTTGAAATTTTACAGATTCCTGACGGCTGTTGCCGCCAGATGCAGTCAAATGTTGAATTTGTCGGATATTGCCCAGGATGCGGATATTAATCAGGTACAGGTAAAACAGTGGCTTGGGATTTTAGAAACACTGGGAATTATCTTTTATCTGCATCCATATTCCAATAATTTGTTAAAACGCCTTGTGAAGACGCCCAAACTTTATTTTTATGACACAGGTCTGGTCTGCTATCTGACCAGATGGAGCGATGCAAGGACATTGGAGAGCGGTGCCATGAACGGTGCAATACTGGAAAATTATGTGGTATCCGAGATCATGAAGACATATTTGGGATGCGGGTGTGAGCCATATATGTATTATTACAGGGATAAAGATGCAAAAGAGATTGATATTGTACTGGAGCATGACGGCGTCCTGAACCCTGTTGAGATAAAGAAAACCTCTAATCCGGGAAGTGAGCTTACGAGGGTATTTTCGCTTTTGGACCGGGCGTCCATGCCGAGGGGAAAAGGCGCTGTGATCTGTATGAAGCCTCAGCTTAGCGCAATTGACAGGGATAACTATATTGTCCCGATCTGGATGATTTAAGCGCTGGCCTCTCTTTTTCGTGCAGAAATTAAGAGGAAATAAGCGGATGGATACGATATAGTAAAAACTGTGAGGAGGATTTTGCAGAATGGAATGGGTTGAAAGGTTAAACGACGCGGTCAGCTATATAGAGGAACATTTAACAGACGAGATAGATTACGGAAAGCTAGGGCAAATCGCCTGCTGTTCCGCCTATCATTTTCAGAGAATGTTCGCCTACATGGCGGGCGTCCCTCTTTCGGAATATATCCGCAGAAGAAGGATGTCTCTGGCTGCCGTAGATCTGCAGGAAAAGGGCGCGAAAGTTATTGATATAGCGGGTAAATATGGGTATAACTCGCCCACTGCATTCAACAGGGCATTTCAGTCTGTTCATGGAATCGTTCCCTCTGCAGTAAAGAATGAAGGAACGTCTGTAAAATCATTTCCTCCTGTAACATTTAAAATCACAGTTAAAGGAGTAGAAGAAATGAATTATCGGATCGAGACAAAAGAGGCTTTTCGTATTGTGGGCGTATCTGTGCCGCTATATAAGGATATTGAGAAAAATTTTACTGTTATTCCTTCTAAGTGGGGAGAAATATCTCAAAACGGAATATTGCAAAAACTGATTGGCATGATGGACACGCAGCCCATGGGCGTGCTTGGCGTAAGCACTTGTAATGATACAGAACCATGGAGGTATTATATTGCCGTATCCACTTCAAAGGAAAGCGACGGCATGGAAGAATATACGGTGCCTGCAGCTACCTGGGCTATATTTTCCGGAACAGGCACGAACCAGTCTATTCAGGAATTAGAGCGGCGGATCGTCACCGAATGGCTGCCGACTTCAGGATATGAATACGGAGATGCGCCAGATCTGGAAGTGTATTTAAATCCTGATCCGCTAAACGCACAGTATGAAGTATGGATTCCTGTGGTGAAGAAACAAGCATAGGAGGGAGATACATTTGGCTAACCGGAAAATCGCCGTACTGGATATAGGAGGAAGTTTCATCAAGTATGGACAGATGAACGAAGAACTGCATATTCTGAATCGTGGAAAGATGAAAACATACCGGGAGGATATAGATGAGTTTTACAGGACACTGGATCATATATGGGAAGAAATCGGCGCAGGGATGCAGGGATTGGCAGTCAGTATGCCGGGAGTGATCGACTCTGTGCGCGGTTACGCCATCAGCGGAGGCTCTCTTACCATTCTGGATCAGAGCGATTTTGCGGGGGAACTTAGAAAACGGTATCATGTGCCTGTATGGATCGGCAACGATGCCAAATGCGCGGCGGTCGCGGAGGTTGGATACGGCGTGCTGAAAGATGTGGATTCCGCGGTCGCGATTATCCTTGGCACCGGTGTGGGAGGATGTCTGATCCGGGACGGGAAAGTCTATTTCGGCAAACATTTTTCAGCGGGAGAAGTTAGTTTCTTACATATCAATTATCGCAGAATCCATGACCGGGACGAATGGTGGGCCAATGTAAACGGGATTGAAGGATTCTTGTCTATCGTGCAGGATGCTATGGGGACAGAAGAAGTTTTTTCCGGAGAAGAGATCTTTGCCATGGCCCGAGACGGGAATCAGGCAGTGCTTCGCGCCATCGACCGGTTCGCGGAGATCATAGCAGTGCAGATATTCAATATACACTGTATCTGCGATGTGGAAAAGGCCGCGATCGGAGGCGGTATCTCACAGCAGACGCTTTTGATCGAAAAGATCAATGAGAAGTTTACAGAAATATTTTCGGAATATCCCTTCCCTCTGTTCCGGCCACCGATCGTCGCCTGTCGGTTCTGTAACGACGCCAATTTGATCGGGGCGTATTATCAATTTTGGAAAGTAAACATGTAAGGAAACAAACAGATACCAGGGCAATTCAAAACAACAGGACGAAGAAAGCAACAAGGGGCTGTCGGGAAATAGATAGCTCCAAACAGGGGTAGGTGTGATTCGTGCGA
>CAJUMT010000279.1 GCA_910587495.1 uncultured Lachnospiraceae bacterium
AGTTATACCGAAAAGTATCTTATCCCGATATTTGCAAAACACCCTCTAAATACAAGCCGATTGAAGACACAATTCGGGATAAGATTCTTCCAACCAGATGGATGAAATATATAAAAAATTCGGGATAAGATTTTTTTAGTTCTTTCATATGGAAGCTGTCTCCTCAATAATTAAACCAGCAGGCTACCGCCTGACTATTAAAATGAGGAGGCCACAAACATGGCAAAGGTAATTGATATATCAGAACTTATATCCCTTGTATGCGACAAATTAATCGAATACGGTGTCCAGCCGCATACCGTCTGGTCGGATTATAGCTATAACTACCGGCCCATCTTGCATTTTTTCCAGGAACATGGCTGTTCCCATTATGACGAAGGGCTGCTGCTGCAGTACCGACAGGAACAGCAGGAACGTTACGAAAGGGAAGATCTGCTACGGAAGAACTACTTAAATAAAACCAGGGCTGTTTCACGCCTGCAGGAATTTTACAGAAGAGGGGACTTATCCCACGTTGTGGCAGGAGGACACGCAAAAAAGCATATCAATAATGCCAACGAAAGCCTGCTGAGGGAATTTATTGCATGGAGCGGGCCTGCCAATCCCAAGACTCTGTTAGATATGGAATGGGCAGTGCGCAAATATCTTTTCTGGCTGGAAACCCAGGGTGTAGATGACGCCCTTGATGTGAATGCACACAGTTTTTCAGGATTTATGACACTGGCATCCAGAAAGTATGCGGAAGGGAGCCTGCATGACCTCCAGCTTTTCTTAAAAAAGTTCCACCAGTTCCTTAATACAGAGAAAGGCCTGGATATCCCTTATGAATTCGTCCTGTCGCTGCCTGTCATCCGAAAAAAGCGAGTTTTCCCTCCGCTTACAAAAGATGAGATACAGCGCACAGTTGCGCAGGTTGACCGGTCAACTGTCATGGGGAAGCGGGATTACGCGATCATTCTCCTGAGCGCAAGGAATGGCCTGCGCGGCAGTGACATCATCCACCTGAAACTGACAGATATTGACTGGAGGGGCGGGGAGATCAGGCTGATCCAGAAGAAAACCGGGAACCCGCTTGTGCTGCCTTTACTGCCAGATGTGGGAGAAGCATTGAAGGAATATATATTGAACGGAAGGCCTGATTCACGTTCTGAGTTTATTTTTCTGCGGGCACTCCACCCATACCTGCCATTCAACAGAACGATGGCGTTGTCGCATCTCTGGTCAGGTTACCAGAAAAAAGCAGGGATAGAACGCTATGCCCATGACGGCAAGGGGTTCCATGCATTAAGGCGCACGCTTGGGAGAGAACTCACGCTTGCAGAAATCCCTATCATGACAACGGCACAGATCCTTGGACACCGGAGTGTGGATTCTTCAAAGCAATATATCTCCCTGGACAGTGCGCATCTAAAGGAATGTGCCCTGGATTTTTCCGGGATTGAGGTGGCAGGGGAGGGATATGGCAATGAATAATAATTATACCAGCTGTTTTGCGGAGTATATCCAGGGGATGATATCGGCGAGGGCTGCCCTTGGATATGCGGAGGAACCGTATGCGGCAGCGCTGCATAGCTTTGACCGGTATTGCTCAGATTCCTATCCAGAGTGTAATGAACTTACGGAACGTCTGGTTATGTCGTGGGTACTGAAAGACAATGACGATACAAAAGGAGTCCAGGGCAGGGCACGCGCCATCCGCCTGCTTGCGCAATACATGAACCTCAGTGGCCAGGAAGCCTATGTCCTCCCTGACAGGTACTTTGGCAATCCCAAGCCAAAGGAAGTGTATATGTTCACAGATGCCGAGCTTTCCAGGCTGTTTTCTGCGATTGACGCATTGCCTGAGAGCAGCAGGGTTCCGCATTCCCATCTTATGCTCCCCGTGATGTTCCGCCTGATCTATACCTGCGGCCTGCGCCCACAGGAGGGAAGGGAGCTACACAGGCGGAATATCAATTTTCAGACGGGTGAAATACTTATTACGAATACCAAAAAGAAAAAAGAGCGGTTTGTTGTTATGTCTGATGACATGTTTGCGCTCTGCAGACGTTACGATAAGATGCGCCAGTTTTTTTATGAAGATAACCGATACTTTTTCCCTGGCTCTGCAGACGGGCCGATAGACGGGGCATGGCTGAACCGTCAGTTCCAGAAATGCTGGAAGTCTGCAAATCCGGATATCCCAAAAGAGAATCTCCCACATGTAAGGATTTACAGCCTCCGGCACAGGTTCGCCTCAGCAAACCTGAACCGTTGGATGGATGGACAGAAAGACCTTACGGCTATGCTCCCGCGGCTCAGGGCTTATATGGGCCATTATACTTTGGCGGAAACAGCGTACTACATCCATCTCCTTCCAGAAAACCTGGTAAAAAACAAGGGGGTTGACTGGGACGCTTTTTCCGGCATTATCCCGGAGGTGGAGCCATGGCAAGACTGAAAGAGAACCTTCTATATATGATGATCCATGATTTCCTGGCAGACTACCTGACCAAAAAGAGGAACTGCAGCAGCCATACGGTCAAGGCCTACCGTACAGCGTTGAACCAGCTGCTTGATTTTACAAAAGAGCAAAAACAGATCCGGCTGGTAGACATTACGTTTGACATACTGAATGACGGAATGGCTGAAAAATACCTTGATTTTTTGGAGGAAACTAAAAAATGCAGTATAAAAACCCGGAATTACCGGCTGAACTGTCTGCGGGCTTTTTACAGCTATGCCGCAATGAGGGATGCCTCACTTGTGGTCTATCAGTCCACACTGTTCCAGATCCCGTTTAAGAAAACAGAAAAAGTAGAAACCGTCGATTACCTGAGCAAGGGAGCTGTCCAGGCTTTGCTGGCACAGCCGGACGCCGGCAGCAAAAAAGGAACACGGGATCTGTTTCTTATGTCTCTGATGTATGATACAGCAGCCCGGGTTCAGGAGATCATAGATTTAAAAATCTGTGATATACGGCTGGGGGATACGCCACAGGTAAAGCTGCACGGGAAAGGCAACAAGTCCCGTTCCATCCCCCTTATGAAAGATACGGTTTCCCATTACCATAGGTATATGCGGGTGTTTCATCCCGGCGAGCCAGAGTACTCCAGGAAACAGTTATTTTATACAATACGGAAGAATGTATGCAGCCCAATCTCTGATGACACGGTTAGGGCCTTTATGAATGGATATGCAAAGACTGCCCATGCGGCATTCCCTGAAGTGCCGGAGAAAATCCACCCTCATATTTTCCGGCATAGCCGTGCCATGCATTTATACCAGCATGGAATGGATCTGACAATGGTATCCCAGTGGCTCGGCCATGCAGATATCTCTACGACATTAATCTACGCACATGCAGATACAGAGATGAAGCGTAAAGCTATGGAAGAAGCAACAGGTGACTATTTCCCAAAAGTATCGGCAGAGGAATCACCTTATGATGTCAATGATGATGCTGTCCTGAAACGATTGTATGG
>CAJUMT010000280.1 GCA_910587495.1 uncultured Lachnospiraceae bacterium
AGCGTCCCATAATCCAGCAGCTTATGCTCCGTCAGAAAATTCAGCGTCTGCGCCATCTGCTTCAGGTTAAAGCCCTGCGCCCATCTTGCATATCCGGCCCCTTTGCCCTCCGCAAGTTTGTCCTGGATGTCTACCAGAAGATTGACGGTAAGCGATGAATAACCAGCCGTCATCCATCGCAATAAAAATTCATAATCAAATAAGAGGCAGTTACTCCAATGGTATCTGCCCCCGATTTTCCGGTGTTTCCGTACTGACATCCATGACTCCTGAACATCGTTCCTTTATAAAATTGCTCCACGGCATCATTGCTTCCACACCTGCGGGCTTGTCTTTGTAGTCCGGCATGTACAGCAACAGCGTGTAGAGATATTGGAACACATTCAGTTTGTTTGCTTTCGCTGTCTCTACCAGGCTATATATGACTGCGCTCGATTTTGCTCCTTTTACGGTGTCATGAAACAAAAAGTTTTTTCTTCCTGTCCCGTAGGACTTTGCCCTCCGCTCCGCTCGGTTATTTGATATCTCACAACGGCCGTCAAGCAGGTAATTGCAAAGCAGATCCCGATGGTTTACGGCATAGTTCACTGCTTTTTCCAGCCGGCTTCCTTTAAGCGGTTCTATCGTCTCAAGCCATGCAAAGAACTTTTCCCATATCGGAACCTCCTGCTTAAGACGCTCCTCCTTCCTTTCTTCCGCATCCATTTCCTTTAGCCTGCGCTCCGTACGGAAAAGCCGGTTGCAGTAACTAAGTCCAATCTCGGCGGGAATCTTATTCTTCTCTATAGCCCTCTCCGGATCGGCAGCTTCTTCCGGTATTTCTTCCTCGGAGTTGATATCCAGAAGCTTTATTTTCTTGCGGCGGGCAGCTGGGACGGCTTCAAAGAAATATCGGCGGCAGTGGGCAAGGCAGCAGACCAGCGTCACATTCTCCACACTGTTATAACCAGTATAGCCGTCGCATGAAAGCAGGCCGTGGAAGCCTTCCAGAAAATCTCTGGCATATCCCCCCTGTCTGCCGGGCTGGTATTCGTATAAAATGATCGGTGCAAGCCCGTCATTTCCGGAAAGATAAATCCACATGTAGGACCTTGATTCCGCAGTCTTCCCTTTTTCATGCAGAACCTGGCAGACCGTTTCATCCGCATGGAGAATCTCCCGTTTACAAAGATATTTATGAAGCAGGTCATAAACCGGCTGGAAATAGGCCAGCGCGCATTTGATGCACCAACCCGCCGTGGTTTCCCTCGCAAGCGGTGCGCCCATCTGAAGCCAGTCCATCTCCTGTCGATAAAACGGTACTGCGTTCATAAACTTCTGATACATCACAAACGCAACCATCGAAGGGGACGCAGGGCTGTGGGCCAGAAGGGCTGTCGGGGTAGGTGCTTTGATGATTGTCCCCGTGTCTTCTTCCCGGCATACCGGACAGGCAAGGACCTCCCGCAGGTAACGAATCCGCTCTACTTTTGCCGGGGTAATGGAAAGCTCCTCCCGTACATACTGCCAGGCGATCGTCGCCATCGGCGTGTCACAGTCCGGGCAGAGCCGCTCATCCTCCGGCATGGCGCATCTCACTTCCCTGACCGGCAGGTTTTTATAAAGCTCATTACGCGTGGATTTCGGTTTCCGCTGCCGCTTATAGCTTTTAACCGTTATCTCTTCCGGACCGACTTCTTCCTGTGCCTGTGGATCTTTGCGACGGTTCCGTTCACTGGAAGAACCAAAAAATTTCCGGCGGAACTCTTCAATGGTTTCATTGAGGCTGGCCACGGTAACCCGCAGTTCTTCAATGGTTTCATTGAGCTTTTGGATCTGTTCGTCCTTTTGTTCAATTGTTTTACGCATGAGTTCAACCAACAGTTCCATATGCTCATCCATGGTATCACAACCCTCCTGATCTGTCCTAATTATAAAGGAAAACAGTGCGGTTCGCAAATGCCCCCGGAATGAGTATATGGGCATTTTGACGGAGGCAGCGGATTGTGGATAACTCCTGGCAGTAGAAGGTTTTCATGCTCCTTAAGAACGGTTATCCACATATGTCGGTTCCGCTACAGACACGGATTGTGGATAGCAGACCGGCGGTCCGGGATAACTGTGTGAAACGTTGTTTTCCAGGCCGGAAAAGGATATTTAAATTCTCTGTTTTTCACAAAAGCATCAGAAGTCTTTTCTCTGCACGGGCCGGAGCGCTTTTGGCTGGTCAATAGACAGCCCCTCCATAAGCCACCGGTATTCCTGCCGGGTGAGCGTCCGGGCTTCCGATGAGCTGCGAGGCCATTGGAACCGACCGGTATCCAGCCGCATATAAAACAGAACGAAGCCCGTTTTGTCATGATGTAGCGCTTTAATACGGTCCGGTTTTCTGCCACAGAAAAGATAGAGGGCATTTGCGTAAGGGTCCATCAGATAGGTATCCCGGATTATCGCCATAAGTCCATCGATCGAAAGCCGCATATCCGTACGGCCGCAGATCAAATAGATTTTTGATATTCCGGAAAGATCGCCTAACACAGCTGCTGCAGGGCGCGGAAAATATTTATGACCGCATCCTGCGCCGCATGATTGGATATTTCAATATGGATGCCACAAAAATCGACACAAGCGGCCGGGGTATCGGAGGCTCCGGTACTGGAATGATTATGCATTGATATGCCGGAAACTGTATCATCAGAAATACCAATGCAGACAACCTCCTGTTTTTTCTGCGTAATGAGAGAAGCTCTTTGAGGGAACGCATATCCTTTTTGCCGGAGCTGTCGTGTATGATAATAAAAGGATTTAACGGTTATGTCATGCTGGGCGCACCAGGTTCTGATCGTCAACCCGCTGCCGTAGCAGTCATGTATCAGGTCCAGCCATTCCCGATCTGTGCGCTTGATATGGTGCTGAGTCATTTAGAACCCACTCCTTCCTGTTAATTTGGAGAAATGATGCCTGGGCCGGAGGAATGCTTTGAGAGTAAGCAGGCCTTGAATGCAAGGTTTCGTGAATCGAATAGAAATATTTCTCCGATTGAAAAAGATTATCACACAAATTTAAAGGAATGTAAAAACGATATCTTATTCATCGCTTACGATAATAATACCGTTTATTATACCACGTTTACCGTAGAGGGCGATAAAGACTATGTGATTGCTTATGGGATTCTTGGGGATGCCGTGGCATATACGGTAAACTATGAGGATGAGAGCGGCAACTCTCTGGCGCCCAGCGAAACTTATTATGGCAATGTCGGCGACCGCCCGGTCGTGTCCTATCTGTATTTTGAGGGGTATCAGCCCCAGGCCTATAATCTGATCGGCAGGCTGAGCGAGAACGCGGCGGAGAATGTATTCACCTTTGTATATCGACGTGTGAGGGCCGGGGAGACGGTGACT
>CAJUMT010000281.1 GCA_910587495.1 uncultured Lachnospiraceae bacterium
AGACGATGGTGCATGAAACCGCCCATTCCATGCTGCATGATAAAGATGTAAACAAAGATATTTCTGCGCCTGCAAAGGACAGGAACACCAAAGAGGTGGAGGCCTTATACCCATGTTTTTATAATGTTGATTTTTTATATTATCTCCCATAAATCCCCACTTTCTTGTACAAAAGATGAGCATTATCAGATACGCTGTTCTCAGGTTTTCCCTCGAATGGGAAGCCGGAAAGGAGCGCATTTGATATGCAAATAAACTATTTAGATGCTGTTTCATCAGTCCTCAATATGATGAAGCAGCCAGACAGTGCATGTAAGAATATAGACATGCACAGAACCTGTTACACCACGCTCTTCAAACACCTGATGGGAAAGGGCATTCCTTTTTCAGTGGATGCCGCGCTGGACTGGCTTGAGATTAAGAAACAGGAAATTTCCTATGAGACATGTTCCCAATATAGAAACGCCCTGTTCCGCCTTGAGCATTACCTGCTCTTTGGAGATATCGAAAGTCCTTTCTGCCGCTCAGAAGACAGTTTTTTCTGCCGTAGCGGGATGTCGGAATCCTTTTTCCGCCTGACATATGAGTTGGAGAAATACTATGCGGCCAACCAGAATCCCAGCTATTACCATACGTATTCCGTTGCCACAAAAGAGTTTTTCAAGCTTGCGACTTCCCTTGGAATTACAGAGCCGGAAGCAGTCACCATAGATACTCTTATCGAATACTGGAATACTTACTGCAAATCCTGTGGCTCTCCCGACAGATGCCAGAACGCCGTATGCGCCATGACGGCGCTTATGAAATACCTTCACCTCCGGGGTGATGTGCCGGAGTGTTATCAGCTGGTTCTTTTTGGCGGTAACGCTGAAATACTGCCCGGTATGAAACTCCCCAAAACAGGCGCCGCATTCCATCCCAGTGTACCTCTTGAACATAAAGCTGAAGAGTATCTTGACGCCTTGGACGATTGGAAATACACGGAATCATCAAAAGCTGTTTACCGCAATGATATCACATGGTATTTCATGTTTTTGGAACTTAACCGCCTGGAACATTCGGCAGAAACTGTAGCCCTATGGATAGATATACTTCCGGATTGTCCGAATCAGTCCAAAGCCAGCAATTCTGTATCGGCCCACCGTTCACACACGATCAAAATGTTTGAAAAGTATCTCCAGGGCACAATGGAATCTAATATGACTGCTGATCCAAAGCGTGCGTCCGATCATCTTCCGCCATGGAGCAAAAGCATCCTTGATGGTTTTATAGAGAACCGAAGGCGGGATGGAATGACTAATAATACACTTACCATGTGCAGGGCTGCCGGATGCGGTTTCTTCAAATATCTTGAAGATAATGGAATAGACAACCCATTGTCCATAACACCTCATGTAGTGAAAGCGTTTCATAACCATGATGTCCACTCGACCCCGGAAAGTAAAAATGCAGTTTTATCATGACATACATTTTTGAGAGCGGTCTGGCACATCATATCGAAGGACTTATACAGCAAAAACGAGCTGATGGATATGCCTATAATTCCGAAGAAAAGCTATTAAAACGCTTTGATACCTTTTGCGTACAGAATTATCCGGAACTGACAACAGTCACCTATGAAATGGTAGCCAAATGGTCTGAAGCCAGACCAGGCGAAGGAGATGCCTATCATAATCGCCGTATGTCGATAGTGAAGGTGCTGAGTGAATATATCCTTTCCCTTGGTCAGGAAGCATACATTCCTAATTTTTTCTGCAAGGCTTACCGTCCTGTTCTTTACATTCCATCAAAAGAGGAAGTAAAGGAACTGCTACAGAAAATGGATATCCGCACGTCTCATAATTCAGAGCAATTTAGACTCGATAGAGAGTGCAAAATTCTTTTTCTCCTATATTTTTGCTGTGGTCTGCGTCTGTCAGAAGGGCGATTGCTAAAATGGGAGCACATAGACCTGGATAAAGGAATACTTACTGTCCTTGGCTCAAAAGGTAACAAGGACCGTCTTGTATATCTTCCACAGGATAGCCTTCCGGTACTTAAAAACTATAAAGAACGTCAGGAAACGCTTTTCCCCGGAATTGACTGGGCTTTTCCGGGAAAAGATCCACATAAGCCTGTTTCGTGCTCTGGAGTAGAATCAAGTTTTAACCGCCATTGGGCTATGCTTCCGGTTGCCAAGACGATTGATAAACATCCGACACCCCACTGTTTACGCCATGCTTTTGTAGTAGAGAGATTTAATGAGTGGATGCATCAGGGAATTGATACAAACACTATGCTCCCATATTTAAGCAGATACCTTGGACACAAAAGTCCTGATGAAACGTATTATTACTATCATCTTGTAGAAAAGGCATTTGATACCATCCGAGAGAAAGATTCAGTGTCTGGAAAGGTCATTCCGGAGGTGATACCCTATGAAGAATAAATCAGCAAAGATATCGACTGACCAGCTGTTCTTTTCTCAGACATGGAACTTTCTAAATGTTTATTTGGCAAAGCAGGTTGGACGCAGTCAGGCTATAGCAGAATCCTACAGAGATTCCCTTACAATATTTAAAAACTACCTTGTAGGTGAATTAGGTAAGCCTATAAGCACCTTTCAGTTTTCCGATTGCACCAAAGAATGTATTTATAATTTTAGAGAATATCTGCTTGCAAATGGCAGCCAGCCATCAACTGTAAATGTAAGAGTCGCGGCTATCCGTGCCTATCTGAATTATGCCTCGGATATGGACATATCAATCCAGTCAGTTGCCCTGGCAATCAGTCAGATCTCACCATGCAAAACCATAAAAAAGGAAAAGCCTGTTCTGTCCGATGATGCACTTGCTGCAATACTGTCCGCACCGCCGAATACGAAATTCGGTGTACGAGACCGTGCTATTTTGATTCTTCTCTACGATACAGCTGTAAGAATCAGTGAGCTACTTAGTATTCGCTTATGTGATATCGCAATGGAATCAAAATATCCCAACATTTTCATAACCGGCAAAGGTAATAAAGAGAGAACCATACAGTTAACAGCTAAAGCAGTCGAACACCTTAGGGAATATATACGTGTATATCACAGTAATTCTTCCAAAGAAGCATACTTATTTTCCACAACCATAAAAGACAGGATGTCCGTTGGAAATGTCCAGCGGATTATAAAAAAATATGCAGCTCTGGTCAGTGAATCAGGGATTAGCCTTCCGGATTCGGTTCACTGTCATATGTTCCGCCGGACCAGAGCCACAAATCTTTATCAGGATGGAATCGCCATTGAGCTAGTTTCTACAGTGTTAGGACATGCCAGAACTGATACAACCAAAAGCTACTATG
>CAJUMT010000282.1 GCA_910587495.1 uncultured Lachnospiraceae bacterium
CGAACCCACATATCCAGCTTGGAAGGCTGGTGTTCTACCACTGAACTACACCTGCGTATATATAAAAACTCTTTCGAGTCATTATTGTTGCTTTGTTCTGCAACACGAAGTATTCTACTATACCTTTTTTTAAAAGTCAAGTACTTTTTTCATAAAATATTGGCGCGCAAAACTGGCAAATAAAAAACAGCGGAAAATGCAGCGGCTATTCCGTCGCATACCCCGCCTCAAAATTCACCAGATTAATTAGTTCCGTTCCATTTAAGTAACGCTCCAAATTTTGACAGCATATATGAATGATCCGGTTCTCCGTGTCCTTGGAATATCCAAAGCTCTGTCCTGCTATGTGCGGCGTTAGTATGACCTGTTCCATCTTCCAGAGCGGGTGGTCCGAAGGCAGCGGCTCCGGATCTGTTACATCCAGCGCCGCGCCGCCCAAATGCCCCTCTTTTAACAGCTGCGTCAGCGCGTCTGTATGAATCAGATTTCCCCTGCCCACGTTAACAAGAAAAGCGCCCTTTTTCATCATCCGTAAACGCCGTTCATCCAGAAGCCCTCTGGTAGCCATCGTACCCGGAAGGCACCCGATCACCACGTCTGCCTTCGGAAGTTCTTCCTCCAACCTGTCCTCTGTAATCATAAGGTCGAAACAATCCGGATAATTTCTTTCTGTCCTGCGCATTCCTGTAATATACGTCCCAAAGGCTTTCAGCCTCTTAGCCGCCCCCATACCCACGTCTCCCGCCCCAAGGATCAAAATCCGCTTTCCATACAATAATGTCTCCGACTGTAACTGCCTCCAGATCCCCTCCTGCTGCTGCGCGTTATACTGCTTTAAATTTCTGCAAAGCTCCAGCAATACCGCCACAATGTACTCCCCGATCACCACCTGAAAACACCCCTTGGCGTTGGTTACCTTTACCTTTCTGGGAAATCCTTCCCGCATTGTATAAACATCCGTCCCCGCCCAGCTCATCTGAATCCATTTAAGCCGCGGACACTCCCTGATTTCCCGAATCCCCGGCTCCCCAAAGACAATCTCCGCCTCCCGCAAAAGTTCCAGCCTTTTCTCTCGTCTTACCCCGTCTATATACATAAACTCCACGCGCCCCTTCCCCGCCGTCTCCAACATCTCCTTCTGCGCCGAATCACACGAAAACAAAACTGCCGCCTTTATCATCTTTCTAAACCTCCTGCTTTCCATTCCTCATCTACTTTTCATCATTACCAGATTTTACCGAAATATACCCCAAAAAAGCGGCGCACACAGCGCCGCCTTCCCTTTATCCAATCATTTTCGTGGAACCTCTCCACCGCCCGATCATGCGTACATGCACATCTTCTCTTATTTCAGCGCCTCCACGGCTGCTCTTTCTATTCCCAGCCCGGCCTTATATCTCTCGATAAACTCATCAAACCCTTTCACATCCGCCGGATCCGGATCCATCTTCTCGCCTTCGTCTCCGCCAAATACTTTATTCTGCAGATAGCTCTCCAGCGTCTCGTCCTTTTCTTTATTCAGCATATAAGCAGCCAAAAGCGCGATGCCCCATGCGCCGCCCTCTCCGGCCGTCTTCATAACAGACACAGTGGCGTTCATAGCTCCTGCCAGGATCTTCTGTCCCACGCCCGGCGTCTTGAATAAGCCTCCATGTCCGGTGATGCGGTCTATGGAAATCCTCTCTTCTTTCATCAGAATATCCATTCCAACCTTCAAAGCTCCCAGGGAAGTATACAGGTTGGCGCGCATAAAGTTTGCCAGATTAAACTTGCTGTCCGGCGTGCGGGCAAAGAGAGGACGCCCTTCTTCAAAACCTGTGATATGCTCTCCGGAGAAATAGTTGTAAGCCAGAAGCCCTCCGCAGTCCTTATCGCCTTCCAACGCTTTATTATATAAAGTGCCGAACAGTTTATTCATATCCACTTTCATTCCGAAGCTTTCCGCGAACTCTTTGAAAATATTCACCCATGCGTTCAGGTCGGAAGTGCAGTTGTTACAATGCACCATAGCCACTGGATCACCGCTGGGCGTGGTGACCATATCAATCTCCTCATAAGGTCTCTTGAGCGCTTTTTCAAGCACAATCATAGCAAAGACAGATGTACCGGCAGATACGTTACCTGTACGCTGCGCTACGCTGTTGGTAGCCGCCATACCAGTGCCTGCGTCGCCCTCCGGCGGACAAAGCGGGCATCCCGGTTCCAATGTCCCTGTCGGATCAAGAAGTTTCGCACCTTCGGCGGTCAGAACGCCTGCATTGTCTCCTGCCACCAGAACTTTGGGAAGAATCTGTTCTACCTTCCACGGATAGCCTTTAGGCGCTGTCAGTTCATTAAATTTATCAATCATGGAAGCATAATAGGTCTTTGTATCAGAGTCGATGGGGAACATACCAGACGCACTGCCTACGCCCACCACACGCTCACCGGTCAGTTTCCAGTGAATATATCCGTCCAGAGTGGTTATGTAATCTACAAAGGGCACATGATCTTCTTCGTTTAAAATCGCCTGGTACAAATGGGCAATACTCCATCTCTGGGGAATGTGAAAATGAAATTCTTCGCTTAATATCTCTGTGGCTTTCAGGGTGATCGTATTTCTCCAGGTGCGGAAAGGAACCAAAAGTTTCCCGTCTTTATCAAATGCCAGATATCCATGCATCATAGCACTAAAGCCGATGGCTCCCAGTTTTTTGATAGTCACGCCGTACCGGCTTTCCACATCCCTTGTCAGACTTTTATAACAATCCTGAAGGCCTGTCCACACGTCCTCAAGGCTGTATGTCCAAATACCGTTCTCCAGACGGTTCTCCCAGTCATGAGCGCCCGATGCAACAGGAACATTGTTTTCATCCGTCAAAACCGCCTTGATCCTGGTAGAACCCAGTTCGATCCCCAGGACAGCTTTTCCTGCCAGGATCGTGTCTTTTACATTACTCATTTGATACCCTCCATTATAGTTCCGCTACAATCCTTCCTGCGCCCGGAGACTAGATGCATTTCTGACCGCTGGCGCGTCCATAAATCCATCTGGGCGCAGTCCGGATTTCCGCTGTTTTATAGTTCCGCTACAGCCCTCCCTGCGCCCGGCACTAGATAGATTTTAAGGCCGCTGGCGCGTCCTTTAAATCCATCCGGGCGCTGTTCGGGCTTTGGCTGTTTTATGCTTCTATAATATCATATACAAAAAAATAATTCAAACTATTTGCTCCGTCACGATAGTGTAACTTTACTTTCGGGTTTGACTGGTCGGAATCCACCACAGATGTTTT
>CAJUMT010000283.1 GCA_910587495.1 uncultured Lachnospiraceae bacterium
AGATCATTCTGAAAAGGGTGATCGCCGCATTGGAACGATTTACAATAAGCGTCAAGGGGACACTGACTGCGGATAATACAGAATTTGAAGCGGTAAAGGCTTTATTCCAAAAAGAAGCGGATGCCCGGGAGGCATTGATCACACGGACTTCGGAAACGTTGACTCATGTCTTTGACTTTATGGAGGATGCGTTCGGGGAGAGCCAGGAAATGGTGGCACTGATCACGGAGCTGAATGCCAATTATTATAGTGTCTGGTTTATCAACGAATATGGATGCGAGCAGTATTACCGTTATAACAAGGGACTTCTCTTCCAAGAACGCTATCAGTCGATCGTGCGGGAGATGGATGATGTGGAAGAACTGCTCAATACAGGATTGAAGTAAAGGCTCAGGAAATCTGTTAACGGCAATTTTTACTTCGTGATGTCTACTGGATGGAGTATGTTCAGAGTGCAGGTATATCAATAGAAGATGAAATTTTCTTATACACACAGAAAGAAGCTCCGTCAGGAGCTTCTTCCGTATAGTTATCTAAAAAGGAATGAGAGTAAAAGTGCGGAATCCGGGGTTACCGCCCCGGATGTCCAAAACTTTATGAGGGGGGAGATAGTTGTTTTTCAACTATCTGACATTTAGTATAATAGAAAAATGTGTCCAAAGTGTTTTCATTTCATAAAAGAACTCGAAAAATTATAAACAAATCAAAAAGGAATTCAAAAGACTTCAGGGAGACTTATCTTTTCACTCTGCGGAATCTGCATATACGATCCGGCCGCTGCACAGAGTATATTTCACCTTTCCATATAATTTACTGCCTGTAAACGGGGAATTGGAGGACAGGGAATGATAGCTGTCCGGGATCCATGGTTCCTCCGGATTAAAAATTATAAGATCCGCCGGACTGTCCTGTTTTATAATTCCATAAGGCAGGCGGTAGAGCCGGGCCGGGTTTATGGTCATTTTTTCCAATAGCTGCATCAGTGTGAGATGGCCGGGGCGGACAAGCGACGTGATCCCAAGAGCAAGGGCTGTCTCCAGTCCGATGATGCCGCTGGGGGCGTCCGGGAACGGCTTCTCCTTTTCCGCCGCACTGTGGGGGGCGTGATCCGTTGCAATGATGTCGATGGTGCCGTCGGACAGTCCCCGGATGATGGCCTGCCGGTCTTTTTCTGTGCGCAGAGGAGGGTTCATTTTTGCCAGGGTGCCATGGGTGAGTACAGCATCCTCCGTCAGGGTAAAATGATGCGGAGTCGCCTCGGCATGGAGTTTCGCGCCCATCGCCCGGAAGGACCGTACAAGCTCCACGGAATATCCAGAGCTGATATGCTGAATGACCACATGGGCGCCGGAGCGCAGCGCCAGCATACAATCCCTCGCCACAAGAGACTCCTCGGCGATGGACGGAGAGCCATAGAGCCCCATCTGTCGGGAGACCTCTCCGTGATTGATTCCATTATTCCGGATCAAGGCAGGATCCTCTTCGTGAAGGCTGATAGGAACGCCAAGCGCCTCTGCGGCCTTCATGGCCTCATAGCAGAATGCGGCATTGGTGATGGGAATCCCGTCATCCGTAAACCCGCAGGCGCCCGCTTCCTTAAGCGCCGGCATGTCTGTCATCACCTGGCCTTTCAGCCCCTGAGATACGGTTCCGGCCTGGAAGACGCGGATATCTTCCTGCTTTGCCCGCTCCAGGATATCCTGCAGTACGGGAACCGAATCCACCGCAGGGGACGTATTTGCCATGCAGATCACAGAGGTGAATCCGCCTCTTGCCGCCGCGAGCGCGCCGGTGTGGAGTGTCTCCTTGTGGGGAAAGCCGGGATCCCGGAAATGTGTATGGGTGTCGATCAGCCCCGGAGCAATGACGAAGCCTTCCGCGTCCAGACATTCCTCACTGGGAGCGGCACTCAGGTCCGGGCCGATCTTGGCAATGACGCCGTCTCGGATGTGAAGATCAGCTTTGTACGATGCGTTGGTACCTGGATCCATAATCAAGCCGTTTTTTAGAATCATAGTGTTGTTCCTTTCTGATTTTATGCAGCCGTGCAGTAAAGACACGGCATGATGTAATCTATTTTTACATATATTATGTGATTTGGCAATACAATTTACAGGCGTGTAGGATGAAAATGAAATTCTATTATGAAAAAACTAAATTTTCTACCAGCCAGATAAAAACTGTCAATCAGCTTCTTACAAGCTTCGCTTGACGAATCTGACTGCCATTTTTTATCTGACTGTGAATAGTAACCCCGGTGCTTCAAAAAACACAATATATTCTTGACATTCATCTTGGAATGCGGTATATTTATAACATAAAGAGCGAAAAATACCACATATAAAAAGGAGGATTACGAATGAAAAAGATTAATTATCTGGGATTTTTATCTCTGCTCTCCCTGATTTCCATATTGGGATGGAAGAGCGGCAACACAGGACTGTATGGATTTTTTGGATTTATCTATTTTCTCCGCTATTTTTGGATGATTCCGGATGAAATGTTTCTATTGAATGTGCAGAAATCCGCGACCATCGCATTTATGCTGAGCATGGTTTCCCTTGTTCCGCTTATGTTTTCCTGCTCTGTATTCTACAATATCTCTGCGGCAATCCCTATGGCGTTTGCACTGAGCTTTGTGGTATCAACACTTGCGTTTACATTTGTGCTGACAGGATTGGAGTGGAGAGAGCGAAGAGGAGCGAAGGAATGATTAAAAACAGAATAAAAGAATACCGGGCCAGATATGATATGAAGCAGGAGGAACTGGCAAAGCTGGTCGGCGTGCGGAGGGAAACGATCGGGAATCTGGAAAAAGGAAAATACAATCCTTCGCTGGTTCTGGCATGGAATATCGCAAAGGTATTTCAGGTTACGATCGAGGAGGTTTTTACGGTAGAACCGTAATAATAAAAAAGACAAAGAAATCCGCTAACCTCACGGTTAGCGGATTTCTTGTTATAGTTATCTAAAAAGGAATGAGAGTAAAGTGTGACATCCAGGAATCTCTCCCCGGATGTCTTAACTTTATGAGGGGGGAGATAGTTGTTTTATCAACTATCTGACATTTAGTATAAAAGAAAAATGTGTCCAAAGTGTTTTCATTTTATAAAAGAAGTAGAAAAATTATAAAGAAAAAGTTTAGAATGTAGAAAACTGTCATAATTTGCGGCTAAAGTATGATAAGATGTAACTGTTCGGTACAGGAATTTGTATTCCTGGTTACAATAAGCGAAGAGTGCAGAAGACGGTCAAATTGC
>CAJUMT010000284.1 GCA_910587495.1 uncultured Lachnospiraceae bacterium
TATCAATCCGCCGTCTTCATCATACATCTTCACATCGAAAGTACCCCTTGACAGACCTGTAATACCGGTGCGGGCAAGCTCTAAGATCTCCACGCCGTCCAGCATCCGTAAAAACGCATCCGTCTTATTCTGGCTGCCTACCAGCTCAATCACCAGGGATTCTATCGAAACATCCACAATGTTCGCTCTGAAGATATCCGCGATAGATATAACGTTCTGACGGCTCTCGCCGCTGCAGAGTACTTTGACAAGCACAAGTTCCCGACACACGGAACTCTCTGGAGCCAGCTTCTTAATATCCACCACATCTTCCAGTTTGTTCAACTGCTTTTCAATCTGATCGAGGATCGTCTTATCCCCTCTGGTCGCAACTGTCGCCCTGGAAAATCTCGGGTCAGCGGTCACGCCGACTGTCAGGCTGTCGATATTGTAGCCGCGGCGGCTGAACAAACCTGCGATCCGGCTTAAAACGCCGGCTGTATTATCTACGAGAATTGAAAATACTACCTTTTTTTCCATCTGTTCTCCTGCTTTCTCTATATGTTCATACCAAAATATTGTAACAACGAACGGGGGGTTTGTCAATTCTTAACGAAAAATTTTATTTGGCTGTTATCCGGCTTAACCGACGGATGTAATCGGGCGTAGTGCCGCAGCAGCCGCCAATCAGGGACGCGCCGCATGAAACTAGTTTTTCTACATGCGTGCAGAAAATCTCGTCGTCCATACTGTATACAGCCTCTCCTTTTGGCGTAATCTCCGGCATTCCGGCATTGGGCTTTGCCATAACAGGAATAGATAAAGTCTTAGAAAGCCCGGATATAACAGCTTCTAACTGGTCAGGCCCTACGGAACAGTTGACGCCTGCCGCGGAAGCACCCATCGCTTCCACTGCCGCTGCCGCTTCAAACACACTGCCACCGAAATAAAGCGTTCCGTCGCCCTCACAGCTAAAGGAAATCAGTAAGGGCAAATCGCAGACAGCATGAGCGGCATCGCAGATCACCAGAGCTTCCTCCTGGGACATAAGCGTCTCTGCCACAAGCAGATCGGCTCCTGCCTGGGAGAGAAATCCGATCTGTTCTTTATAGATCTCAAACAGTTTGTCATATGTCATGGGGCCATAGGGTTCCATAGGCTTTCCTGTGGTGGACAAATCCCCTGCCACCAAAGCTTTTTGTCCTATATTTTCCACTGTACGCCTTACCAGCGTAAGATTCAGCTCTTCCAGTTTGTCTTCCAGTCCCATATTTTGTAAAGAGATGCGATTGGCTCCAAAGGTAGGAGCATAAATGATCCGGGAACCTGCCTTGGCATATTCCTGCTGAAGCCCGGCGATTACATCCGGATGGTCATAGACCCACTTCTCTGTGCAGACGCCCGCGGGCATCCCTCTTTTCCGCAGACAGGAACCGGTGCCGCCGTCTAAAAATACAAGGCCTTTTTGGGTCAATGTTTGAAATTCATCTCTTGTCATAACACTCTCCATTATAGTTCCGCAATTCCACTTCCAATGCCCTGATCCTGAGAGGATTTTCGGCCGCAAAATGACGCGTCCTAAAAACCTCTCGGGCATTGTCCGTTCCATTGCTGTTTAGCTCCTTAATTCCAGGGAAGTAAGGGGTTCTCGATCTTTTTATCGCGGATCATCAAGTCCTCCAGCGCTTCCTTCGCCGGTTTGTCCTGAAACAGGACTGCGTTGACTTCCTCCACGATCGGCATATCCACTTTGTATTTTTCCGCCAGCTTCCTGGCGGCTTTGGCGGAATAGACGCCCTCCACCACCATCCTGACTTCTTCCATGGCCTGCTGCATGGTTTTTCCCTGCCCCAAAAGATATCCTGCTTTTCGATTCCGACTGTGTACGGACGCGCAGGTAACGATCAGATCGCCAATACCGGTCAGTCCGTTAAATGTCTCAATACGTCCGCCCATGGCAACTCCCAGACGGCTCATCTCCGCGATTCCTCTTGTGATCAAGGCCGCTTTTGTATTATCTCCGCACCCAAGCCCGTCCGCCGCGCCCGCCGCCAGAGCAATGACATTTTTAAGCGCGCCGCCAAGCTCTATACCCAGCATATCCGGACTGGTATAGACGCGGAATCTTTCATTCATAAAAATATTTTGGATCAGTTCCGCCGTTTTCTTATCCTTTGCCCCTGCCACAACAGTAGTCGGAATCCGCCTTCCCACCTCTTCCGCATGGCTTGGACCGGACAGAACGGCCGCATTCACACCCGGGATCTCCTCTTCTATGATATCTGTCAAAGTCATCAGGGTACTTTCCTCGATCCCCTTTGCCACATTTACGAAAAGCTGTCCCGGCTTTACAAAGGGCGCGGCTTTTCCTGCCGTACTCCTGACGCAGGTGGACGGCACTGCCAGCACGCACAGCTCCTTATCCTGCACCGCCTCTTTTAAATCCGCCGTAAAGCGAATGTTTTCTGAAAGTCTTACCCCCGGAAGCTTTGACACATTCTCTCTTTTTTCATGCAACAGCTTTACCTCTTCTTCTTTGTAAGACCAGACAGTTACCTCATGTCCGTTGTCACTCAGGACGATAGAAAGCGCCGTTCCCCAGCTTCCCGCGCCGATCACGCTGACTTTTGCCATAATATAAACCCCCTATTCTTTTTTTTCGAATATTTTACTCTCCGTTCCGTTTAAAAGGCGTTTTATATTTGCCCTATGCCGATAAACCGCCATGGCCGAAAGCGCCGTACACACCAGATAAAATTCATTAAGATGCGCCTGGCTCATACCATAATACCCCATCTGTCCCAATATGACCAGATCAATGACCAACTCAATAACCACCAGGACAGACCCCAGCGACACATATCGGGTCAAAAAAACCGTCAGAAGAAACGTGGCAGATTCTAAAACTGTCACAACAGGTCCTAAGGTCAGCACCAGCCCGGCAGTACAGGCAATCCCTTTTCCTCCTTTGAATCCAAGATTCGCAGGAAAATTATGCCCAAGAATTGCTCCCGCAGCAGCATATATGCCCAACAAAGGCAGCATATCTCCATGGGTTTTCCGAAAAAGCATACGGATCAGCAAAACGGCAAGCACCGTCTTGGCCACATCCCCCAAAAGCACGACCACCCCTGCCTTTTTGCCCAACACCCGAAGAGCATTGGTTGATCCGGCATTGCCGCTTCCATGCTCGCGGATGTCAATCCCATTCATCTTTCCATAGATATAGGCTGTCTGAAACAGTCCGAACAGATAACCGATCCCCAGACA
>CAJUMT010000285.1 GCA_910587495.1 uncultured Lachnospiraceae bacterium
TACATCTAAAGACCATCTTATAAGCAAAGCGTCTGCAAAGATATCGGCGCAGCCGTATAAGGACGGAGAACCGATATGCCCGGCCTTTGACGTCCGGCTAAAGGGAGCTACCCTGCAAATCAATAAAGATTACCAGGTTACATACGAGAACAATACGCAGATCGGAACCGCCACCGCCGTGATCCGCGGCATCTATCCTTATGGGGGCGTGAAGCGGGTAAACTTTAAAATTACGGGCATCTCCTTAAAGAAGGCGCGGGTAAGCTATGAAAAGCAGGTGTCCTACAACGGAAAATATCAGACACAGGATAACCTGAAAGTGACCATGCCCTATGCCCCGGCGCCGCTGGTAAAAGGACAGGACTACAAAGTCGTCTATTCCAAATATAAAAATGCCGGAAAAGCGTCGTTTACGATCATCGGCATAAACCGCTACACCGGGCAGATCAAAAAAACATTTAAGATTACCCCATGCAGCATAAACGAGGTACAGGGGCTTGACCAGGAGATAAACGCGGGGCCGGAATCCTTAGAAGCAGGCAGCTACAAACCGAAAGTAAACCTCTCGTTTAACGGCAGGAAGCTGATGCAGGGCAGAGACTTTACAGTTTCCTATAAAAACAATAAAATTTCCACGCCCGGGAATAAACAGCCAATGCTTACAATTAATGGGAAGGGGAATTTCAGAGGGAAAAGGCCGGTTGCGTTTACGATAGAAAAATAAAAAACATTACGGCTCCCCGGACAATTGTTTGGGGAGCCGTTGACATCCTGCTCAAGGGTTTAGTGAAAATGAGGACAGATTTTATTATGATAGCCAGTGTTCAAATATATAAGGGGCGGAAGCCAACAGAAGAACAGCGTCAAGAAATAAGAGAAGCTGCAAAAAGAACGCCTGTTTATGATGAAGACGCTCCAGAGTTATCTATAGAACAAATGCAGCGTTATAGAATGGCGGCAATCAATAAAAAATCTAAGATGGAAGTTATTGCTCTCTCTTTAAATTAAGGAAACTGGTGGGGGATAAGAACTATTTATCCAGCATGGCTCTGTATTTGGGGCGGTCGGCTTCAGGAATCTTCAAAGCAATCATTGCCTGTTCGACAGTTAGTTTTAAGGTTTCCATCAGACTACGAATAGCGTCCACTATAGTCTGATTCACAATGCCCTGGCTTAAATTACACAATTCTGACACCTCGCTTTCCAGATTTTTTGTCATTTCAATACCAAATTCATTTTCAAGGATTCTGCATTTTTCTTCTGGATCTTTTTCAGAGGAAAGCAGAACATCCAGCAGTTTCAGCACACCAGAGTAATTTTCGCCGTCTGATTTGCCAAGGCAAATCATAACCGCCGTCATTAAATCATAATTTTCATTTTTTTCGGTTATCCTCCCAATAATATTTTTTTCGGTAATGGAATATTGTGTGATTGTATTCTCCCGGTATTTTGGAGGATGTGTGCATATCCAAATACTATAAACTTTCTTGATTTTCTCATAATGGGAATCCGTAAACTCCGTTCCGTATTGTGCGGAAATCATCCGGCTACAGTAGTATATGCTACGTTTCAGGATTGGGTAACCTGGGTAAAAATTATTCTGGGCTTCTACGTTAATAATCAGCCGAAGCAGTTCCCCGGAGCATGGAGCAACGGCCAGGAAACGGATATCATAAGTGACGGTTCCTTCTGTAAGAGTTGCATCTTCATTTTTTGCTCCAGTTATCATGGTTCCATTGGTGGCGTTTGTCTCATCCGGTAAAACAGGGAGTTCGGCAATCTGTGGCGTTCCTTCGATGTATTTTTCGGCAATATCATTAACGGAGTGGTTCTTATATTCTTCCAGACAATTCTTCATAATCCAGGCAAGAATTATTTTTTCGGAAAGGAGACGCTTACAGGCGGCATCATAATCTGCATTTGATCCGGCAATATGAATATTTTGGGATATTGTATTTTCAATCACTATAGCTTTCTGCTTCCTTTATGAAATAATTTTTGTTTGGTAGCTTTATAATACCATATCAATGCTGAAGAATCTACACTTTTTTGAAACGGTTTGTGTTCTGACTTAAATCCTGACAGTCTGGAATATTAAAGGGAGTAGTTGCTGGCCTGAAAAATTGTATGTCTCATTTTTATAGAAAAACTACTTTTTATTCTTTTCCTGTTATGTTACACTTGTACAATAATGGCGAATTTAGATATGCAGTTCTTACCGTGGCAAGGGGGAAGAAAAGGATGAAGAAAAGATTATTGGCATTATTGCTGGCGGCTTCTATGCTGCTTGAGCCAGGGGCTCCCGCCCTGGCGGCGCAGCCTGCAGAAAGTATAAATACGCCCGCAGCGGAAGACACGGAAGTCGGTTCGCCGGAAGAAGAGGCGGAAGAGATCCAGCCAGGGACGGGCAAAGATGCAGAGGATACAGAAGAGCCAGGCGCGGGCGAAGACGCCGGGGCAGAAGATGTCGAAGATACAGAAGAACCAGGGACAGATGATGAAGGCGAAGATACAGCGCAGCCAGGGGCAGGCGGCGATGGAGAGGACACAGAAGAGCCAAGTGCAAACGACGGCGAAGAAGCCGGAAATCTGCCGGAAGCGGATGATAGTTCCGATTCTGTGCCGGAATATATAGAAGAAAGCCATGAGATTCCGTTTGAAATCGGCGGAACAGATGTTTTTGCAGGCATAGACGAGTCGGCGGAATATGCCGTAGACGGGGCTTCTGTAAGCGACGCAAAATATGATCCGCGGGGACAGGCGCAGATGACGCCGGTAAAGAATCAAAATCCATGGGGCACCTGCTGGGCATTTGCGACGATGGCTACACTGGAAAATTCCATGATCCGCCAGGGGCTGGCCAGCAGTATAGACTTGTCCGTGCGGCATCTGGCGTATTTCTCCTTCCATACAGGCGCGGACAAGCTGGGGAATGCGTCCGGCGATACCGTGGTTTCGTCGCCTGCCAGCACTTACCTTGATATGGGCGGCAATGCCTATATGTCGGCGGCGAAGCTGATGAACTGGCATGGGGCGGCATATGAGAGCACTTATCCATACTCAAATGCCAAGACGCCTCCGGCAGACTTGCCACAGAGTGCCGCGCAGGCAAGCGATGTAATTGCGCACGACCTGTATTTTATTCCGACAAAAGGTGTAAACCAGCAGGATAAAGTACAGGCGGTCAAAGAAGCGATCCTGCGCTATGGCTGCGTGGGATGGTCTTATAAAAGTGATAAT
>CAJUMT010000286.1 GCA_910587495.1 uncultured Lachnospiraceae bacterium
AAACATCTGTGGTGGATTCCGACCAGTCAAACCCGAAAGTAAAGTTACACTATCCCTTCAATCTGTTTTCGTTGACTTCTTACGTCAAACTTCTTATAATAAATTTAAGTTTCACTTATCATATCAATCATACAACTTAAAGTACACTTTAAGTCAAGACTTATTTTTAAGGAGATCCATCATGCCGTATACAGTTGGAGAAATGGCAAATATATTAGGTATTCCTCCTTCCACACTCCGCTACTATGATAAAGAAGGCCTGCTTCCTTTTGTGGAACGCTCCAGCGGCGGAATCCGCATGTTTAGCGAAAAGGATCATGAATGGCTGAAAGTCATCGAATGCCTGAAGCAATCCGGACTGTCCATTAAAGAAATCAAAAATTTTACAGATATGACAATGCAGGGAGATGAATCGTCCCTCGCAAAGCGTCTTGCACTGTTCCAGGCACGAAGGGATGCTGTGAAGAAGCAAATGAAAGACATGCAGAAAACGCTTGATCTTCTGGAATTCAAATGCTGGTATTATGAACAGGCAATAAAGGACGGGTCGGAAGAAAGGGTCAGGCAATCGCTTACCAGATCGAATTTTCATTCAGATCGCTGATTTGTATTTTTATTCAGTCCAGATATGTCCGGCGGTATTCCTCCCGGACCGTCTCCGGCACCAGACTTCCACCGGTCGCCCAGGCGATATGAGTCGCCTGTTCCATCCGTCCTTCCAGATCGTTTGCCTGTATATAGGCCTTTATCTCCTCACTCTGCCAGAGGCGCGCAGGCCCCTGAAACGCCGCGCAGGCGCTGGGTTCCAGAAAGATATCCTCCGTTTCCAGAAGATCCCTCATATAGTCATACAGTTTCGCGTCCCGGACCGTACATGCGCCGCTTAACATGGGTTTCATCACGCCGCCCACAAATCCCGACGGCCTTCCCACCGCCAAACCATCCGCATGGGTCCGTCCCGTCAATCCAATCTCTTGTACTGAGATCCGATGATGCAGTCCCGTGATCATTCCCAGGGCCATGCAGGGCGCCTGGACGGGTTCCTCGAAAAAGCAGTGTACCTGATCTTTATAAACCTGCTTTAACCCGAAGCTGATGCCGCCCGGCGCCCCGCCGACCCCGCAGGGGATGTAGACGAACAGGGGATGCTCCTGATCCACCGGGATCTGAAGAGCCTTAAGCTGCGCGGCCAAGCGCTTTGCCGCCACCGCATACCCAAGAAACAATGTCCTCGAACTCTCATCATCTACAAAATAGCTCTTCGGATCCTGTTTGGACTGTTTCCTTCCCTGCTCCACGGCTCCGCTGTAGTCGGACGCATATTCCAGTACGTTCACGCCGCGGGAGCGGAGCAGGTCTTTTTTCCACTGTTTCGCATCCGCCGACATATGTACGACGACCTGAAAACCCACTGCCGCGCTCATAATGCCGATGCTCATGCCCAGATTGCCGGTAGAACCTACCTGAACCGTATATTCTTTAAAAAAGTCCCGCGCTTTCTTGTCCGCCAGCTTTGCATAGTCGTCTCCTTCTTCCAGAAGTCCGTGGCGAAGCGCCAGATCTTCCGTATGTTTCAATACCTCATAGATACCGCCTCTTGCCTTTACCGAGCCGGCGATCGCCAGATGACTGTCCTGTTTGAGCAGAAGTCTCCCTTTCAGGCCGCTTCCATACTTCCGGTTCAGATGCGCCTGCATCCCGGGGACCGGAACCAGCGCCGATTCAATCAGGCCGTTCCTCTCTTTTGTCTCCGGAAAACACCACATGATAAAAGGCGCGAACCTTTGAAGCCTTGATTCGGCATCTTCCACATCCGCCATAGTAAGCTCCGAGTTCTCCATGCTTTTTTCATATCCGGCCTTGTCCGGATTGATCCAGATGATCTCTTCTTCCTGCTGCATCCTTCGGATAATGGGCAGCCGCTTTACAAGCTCTGCCGCGCTTTCATCCATCTTTCCCATAATTCTCCCTCCTTTTCCTGATATAGGCAGCCGGTGCCATTCCCATATACTGATTGAAATATTTATAAAAATGATTCAGATTTTGATAGCCCACGGCCTCTGCCGTTTCCTTTACCGAACCGTTTTCCAGAAGCATCTTAATGCTTTTTTCAATTCGTATTTTATGGACATAGGAAATGATCGACATGCCCATATGTTTTTTAAAGACTCTTGTCATATGGCTTTCGGAACAGTACACCAGTTCTGAGAGCGCACTAAGCTCCATCTTCTGGTCAAAATGCTCATGGATATGAACCAGCAGCGTATCCACCAGCTCATTGCCGGTGAAATTCCAGCCCACCGCCCGGACCACCGCCTGCTTAAAATAGATGCCCCGTTTGACGCCCCAGGAAATGGCTGAACCAAGGACGCCTCCGAACAGCGGATGGAGACCGAACGCGGAAGTCACGATCATCTTCAGCACACCCGGAACCTGTCCGATCTTCATCACGATGATCGACACTGCCATGACCACATAGATCACGCACATAACCGGAGCCATATATTCCGCAATGCTGGCGATCCTTTTGATTCCCCCGCAGATTACGATTCCAAAGACAATACAGAAAATGGCGCCCACCAGGATCATATTTGCACCGAATGCCTCTTCATAGGTGGATGCAATCGAGTTTACATGCAGCCCAGGTATTCTCCGTTCGCGGTCTTTACCTTGTAAGCCTGCGCCAAAGAAGATTCCATAAAAGCGGAACTCGCACCGATAAACGCGATGATCCACATCCAGAATACCGCTCCGGGACCGCCAAAGAAGATCGCCGTGGCTACACCGGCAATATTTCCCATGCCGACCCGGGACCCCACAGTGGCTGCAAACGCCTGAAACGGCGTAATCCCCGTATCTGACTTTTCTCCATGCAGCAAAAGATGAACCATTTCCCTGAACATCCGAACCTGCGGAAAACGCATCCTGATCGAGAACCACAGCCCGGCACCCAGGCACAGAACCACCAGCCCCATACACCATACAACCGAATTAAGGCCATTCATGGCATTTGTAAATAACTCCATATCACTTCTCCTTCGCATTTTTTAGCCGTACACAGCTTTAATAGGAATATTATTACAGATATATGTTCCGGATTCTATTATGAATCTTGACCTGCCTTTTACCGATCTTGACGGATGCGGAACCCGCAGACAGAAAATAGCAAGAATCTCACGACAAACGCATGAATGAATAAATTATGAACAAGGCATCCATTTTCTGGTAT
>CAJUMT010000287.1:0-2367 GCA_910587495.1 uncultured Lachnospiraceae bacterium
TCAGAAAATATAAAACGGGACTTTGGAGATACAGGGAATTTTGCAAATGATATCAGGTCCATCAAAGTTAATGTTCCGATTCTGGACTATTCCATTCCGGAGCCAAAGGGATTTACTCCGCAATATTCAGAAGCCGATATGGGGCGTCTGAAAACCACTCTTCAGATGGAAATGGATGAGAAGATGGCACAAGTGGCATACGAGAACCGACAGTTGCGTGATGCTGTTGAGCAGAATACGCAGATTCTGGAAAAAATTCTGGCGCAGGGTATTGTGCTGGACGATAATACCTTCACCAGTAAGTACAAAAGCGCATCCAGCAAATTTTACAAGCAGCACCATTATGAGATGGGACTGTACCCTGCTGGAAGGTAATACAGTAATTCTGTAGAAGTTAAAATAACATAAAATTCGATTCGAAACCGCTTCATGGTATAAAGTATGCCTGAGCGGTTCCGAGTCGGAAAATAAAGGAACTGTAATAGAAAAAAGAATGATTACGCTGTAATAAAGCCGGGAGGGGATCCATGTTTGCAGTGATCCAGGAAGTAGAAACAAAAAAAACATCTAAAGGCAATGCAAAATCACTGGAAGTGTATGAAAGCTGCTTTACTGTGAATGGCACGGAATACTGTTGCTATCGCTACCGGAAAAGTGACGATCGTTTTGAACGGCCAATACAGAAAGCATACAGAATCAGTATTCGCGAAAGCTTCCGGACAGACGGGAAGGTCCGGCAGAAACAGGTTTCGATCTGTACAATTCGCTATTATGATGTCATAGACTTCGGTGACTGGATCGGCGATTATGTCAGGGGCGATCTGAAAGCAAAGGCAGATATTCTTGGAATAACAGAAGAAGAACTGACCAACATAATCTACGAAAAATGGCAGCCCGTCGCCGACCAGATCAAAGCAGAATACGAACAGACGGAGGAATATAGAGTCACTAAAGAACATGACCGCATTATCAGGGAATGGACCGAGAAGCGGGAAGCATTTTCCAATAAATACGGTGTTGACCAAGGTGAATACAGCAGATGTTATGATGTGTTTGGTACTCTCCGGAATCCGGAATATCTCGAAAAGATAAAGGCGGATTATAAGGCCAGAAAAGAATATGAAAAGCAAAGCCAGGAGTATCAACGTAGTTACTATGATAATTTTTACAGTAACTACAGTAACAATAAAAACAGTAGTTACGCCGGAATATTTTCCAGTAACTACACCGAAGAAGAGAAAAAAATCTTCAAAGAGTTTTACAGAACATTGTCAAAGAAATTCCATCCAGACGCCAATCCTGATATGGACACGTCCAGACAGATGAAGCTGTTGAACCGACTGAAAAGTGACTGGGGTGTGTAGTTATTCCCATTTGAAATAGAGTAACTACTTGCCATTGTACATTGAAAAGTATATATTGTCTAATACGGTCGGTTGTGTTACAATGTGCCATAAGGAAATCAACCGCGTTACGGGATGGTAGCCTCCCGCCTTTCTGACAGCAGCAATCGCCGCTGATGCCGTCCGGCATATCCCATCATGGGAAATACGGGAAGAGGGAGGTGATGTGAGTGAGTACATATGAAGTGCTGTACCTGTTATTTACAGGAGGAACTTTTCTCATCACATTGCTTACCTACATTGATAGGAGAAATAAGCGCAAATAAATAAGCCTACCTTGTACTTGGCAGTCGGGGTAGGCTTATAGCTCATCCGGAGGCTAACCACTTTGTGGGCGGTTGCTTTCCTTATGCCTATAATATAGCACATCTTCCATACGGATTCAACAATAATTCCACAAAAAGAAAATTTTTAACAGAGCCTCAAACCAGGCACCCGTTGCCATGTCCGGCCATGGTCTGCGGGTGGGTCGTGAAACACGACATAGCGCAAAAATCAGGTGGATGTGACGTGGTATTCACTATTTGCGGCGAATACTGCCTGAGAATGGACAGAATCAATTTAAAATGCAGCCTGTGTTTTCTCCACATATGGGGAAGGTTCCGTTTTAAACGTATCCCCCACAAATGGGGGAAAATCCGTCACCCCAAACAAGGGAGCGCAGAAACTTTCTTTTTCTTCATCTGGGAGGAATGGAGCACGTTACAGGTTCATTTCCTGAAAGTCAATCCACAGATCGTCATAAATATTGACTTTGATTTTGTCCTGGAATGTGTACGGCTTTACCGTGAAATCTTCTGTATGCTCATTTTTCAGATAATACACAAGTATTTTCCGGTCACGTGGATCTACGATCCAATATTCCCGGACTCCTGCATCCAGATAAAGGTTCAGTTTCCGCACATAATCATGTTCCGGGTTGCCGGGGGAGACAATCTCAATGATCCAGTCCGGCGCGCCGGTG
>CAJUMT010000287.1:2377-3181 GCA_910587495.1 uncultured Lachnospiraceae bacterium
CTGTCTGTAAGCTTCTCAGGGGCGCATATGACGCTTATATCCGGCTCAACCGTATCATCCCTGTTTATCGAACAGTTTAACGGCAAATGGGCCGGGGTATACCTCGCCGGGGTAGCCGTTGGAGTCAATATAATTAGCGATGGTGCATAATAAGAACGAAAGTACTTCCTGATGCATCCGGTTAGGTGTGGATCTGTAATACATCTGTCCGCCTGTCAGTTCTGCGTGGACACTTTCGGGCAGGTTTTCATAATCATCTATTGTATATATTTTGGTCTGCATTGATGTTGGAATGGCGGGTGCTCCTTTCTGTGATGGTCTTATATGCCAAATAAATCAGCATGGGTGCCGGTACGGTCTAATTTTAATTCCGTATCTGTCTGTTTATATATAAGCAGCCAGTCAGGGGAAATGTGACATTCTTTGTATCCTGAATAATTTCCGCTTAATTTATGATCCTTATTAGCAGCTGGGAGTTGTGCCGGAATACGGAGAGTATCAATAACCTGTTGTAATAAAGCAATTCTGTATTTACGTTTTACACATACTTTAAAATCTTTTTTAAACTGCGTTGAGTAACGTACATCGAGCATGAACTAATCCTCCATAAGCTGCTTAAATAAGTCCTCGGTGCTTCCAGCAAATACCGTACCACCTCCGTTTTCTAGTTCTTCTATTGCAGCTATGGTTTCGGCATTTGGTGTTTCATCCGGAATTGCAGCACCTTGCAGGTAAGCAACAATATAATACAGCTTGCTTTCCGGTATCTGGTCTATCAGGCTCTTGGCCAGTTCGCGATTACTC
>CAJUMT010000288.1 GCA_910587495.1 uncultured Lachnospiraceae bacterium
GAGCCCTTATAGGGCGGATAACAAACCACCGGCTAAGCCGGTGGTGCTGATTTGCGCTAAAACTGTAAAATTTTTGTCGTGTGACTTTATATGGGTTATGTGGTAGAATGGTTATAAATTTATTTGCAGTAAAATAAAAAACTGGTACAGGTGATAAAAATTGGACGACATTAAAAAAGAACGCGCGCTCCTGTTGGGTGTGGATTTACATGACGGGGAGGATTTTGCGCATTCTATGCAGGAGCTTTCTGATCTGGCAAAAGCTTGTCAGATGGAACCGGCACGGCAGGTGACGCAGAACCTTAAAAGTCCCCATCCGGCGTTTTATATGGGCAAGGGAAAGCTTTCAGAACTCAGAGAGTATCTGAAAGAAAGCGATATTGATGTGCTGATCTTTGACAGATCTTTATCTCCCACACAATTTCGGAACCTGCAGAATTTTTTAGATTTCCCGATTCTGGATCGGACGACGCTGATCCTGGAGATTTTCGCTGTCCGGGCGAAGACCAGGGAAGCGAAGCTTCAGGTGGAGTCGGCCAGACTTCAATATGTGCTACCGCGCTTAGTGGGGATGCACAAAGCGCTCAGCCGTCAGGGAGGCGGAAGCGGGCTTGCCAACAAAGGAGCCGGGGAGAAGAAACTGGAACTGGATCGAAGACGCATCGAAAAGCGGCTGGCAGAGCTGAGAAAAGAACTGGATAAAATCGCGGGAGAACGGACAGTACAGAGAAAAAAGCGCCTGGCAAGCCAGATCCCCAGGGTCGCGCTGGTAGGTTATACCAATGCGGGAAAATCCACTTTGATGAACCGTATGCTGGATAAATACACCCGGGACAGCTCAAAAAAAGTACTGGAAAAAGATATGCTTTTCGCCACGCTGGATACCACTGTGCGCCGGATTTGCATCGGCCCGGGAGAAGAATTTCTTCTGTCGGATACCGTTGGTTTTATCCATCAGCTTCCTACAGGGCTGGTGAAAGCCTTCCGCTCCACGCTGGAGGAAGCGAAAGAAGCGGATCTTCTGCTGCATGTGCTGAATTATGCGGACGAGTCTTTCAGAAAGCAGAGGGAAGTGACAGAAGAAACATTGAGAGATCTTGGCGCAGGGGATATTCCTGTGATCTATGTCTATAATAAATCTGACCTGTGTATGGAATTGAGTGCCCTTCCTGTCATACGGGATAACCGGATCTATCTGTCCGCCAAAGAAGGCGTGGGAATATCCGAACTGGTGCGGATGATACAAAACGTATGTAAATCTATTTGAAAGTGAGGGAAAATATATGCTGAAAATTATTGACAGTAACATACCAATATCGACAGATGAAGCTTATATATTATATCCGAAATGCAATTATCTGATGATAGATACCTTTTTTTCTAAAGGTCGTACAATAGGAAAGGTGTATGCCATATCAGAAGAACCAGGGACACTTCTTGCTCTAAACAGACTGGACAGAGAAAAGCAGATACAGGGGCATAAGACACTGATTGGGGGAGATTATTATCCAGATTGTCTGTTTGATTATTTAGAGATTGAGGAGATGTGAAATGGGAATACAAAATACAAGTGATCTGACAGCCATGATTAATGTGGATAGAAGTGAAATATGAATTGCAGTAGAATTGTCAACTGGCGGTAAAACGCTTCATAAAGTATTCAAAATAGACACAGGAGCCGGATTTACATGTATGAATGTGGCGGATTTGGGAATTGAGATGGATGAAACTACATTTTCTGAGACAAATCAGTCAGGAAAAATTATTGCCAGAGGTGTTGATAATGTAACCAGGCTTACCTATTATAAATATCAATTCGACAATTTATATCACTTTAAATCAGTATGCAGCTAAAAGGCTGCTGGGAATGGACTTACTGGGACTACTGAATATTACTGTAGTAAATGACCATCATATTATATATTTGGAAAAAACGAAGGAGTTTAAAGCATACCAGCAGAAAAATACAAAATTGTATGAACCGTCAAAAGTTTGTCTGTATAAAGAAGAAGATCTGGATTACATAGAAAATTTTACAAAAGGCAGTTGACTCTCACGTTCCGTCATAGTGTACAGTGGAATCATCAAAACCAGGGAGGCGGTATCACAGAGTGAAAACGGTAAAAGAAGTTTCAAAGCTTACAGGTATCAGCGTACGCACGCTTCATTATTACGACGAGATCGGACTTTTAAGGCCGACCGCGTGTACAGAAGCGGGATACCGGCTTTATGACGATAAAGCCCTGGAGCGGTTAAAACAGATTTTATTTTTCAAAGAATTTGATATGCCGTTAAAAGACATCCACCGGATACTTTTAAATCCTGATTTTGACAGAAACCAGATATTGGGTATGCAAAGGGCAATGCTGGTAAAAAAGCGCGACAGATTAAACAGCCTGATCGACAGCATTGACCGGATGATGAAAGGAGAGACAGATATGGATTTTACAGTATTTGGAAAAGAAGAAGTGGAAGACCTGTACCAGGCGATGATTTCTCATATGACAGAGGAACAGATAAACGCGGTCTGCGAAAAGTATGGCAGCATAGAAGCGTATCATGACAGTTTTATAGAAAAAGCCGGCAGCGGGCAGGCTCAGAAGAACTTCCAGAAAGTAGTGGAATGGTACGGCGATAAAGACAGTGCAGTAAAAGCGGGAACGAGTCCGCCAAGTCAGGAGATCTTGAATGCCTATCAGAAGCGGATGGAAAATATCATGAAACGCCTGGCGGAGAAAAAAGGCGCTGATGTATCCTCCTATGAAGTAAAATCTTTGATGGGAGAATACGATTTTGTGGCAAGACAGCTTTTCCAGATGCCGGACGTAAGCAGGATGATGCTGGAAATGGCAGAAGCGTATCAAAAGGACAGCCGGATGGTCGCTGCTTTGGACGCGCAGTACGGAGCAGGAATGTCGGTTTATATTGGAAAGGCGATAAAAGGATTTTATGTAAAGAAATAAATACCCTTCCCCATAGAGTTAAAGACTCTATGGGGAATTTGCATAAGTATTATGAGACCGTTATCAATACAAGGAGGATGGTTATGAATATTATTGAGAATACAGAGTCCGAAGCAGTGGATAAAGCTGTCGGGAAGTTCCTTAGACCTATGTCACGAGAAGGGGTAGTGTAAAATAGTTTGTGTTTTTGGTAAAAAATGGCTCCTTTCTGGTAAGA
>CAJUMT010000289.1 GCA_910587495.1 uncultured Lachnospiraceae bacterium
AACATCTGTGGTGGATTCCGACCAGTCAAACCCGAAAGTAAAGTTACACTATCAACGGTTGTGCAGGAAGAAGGAATGTAGTAAAGTATAAAAAACAGCCTGCAATTTCTGCCTGCAAAAACATCTGTGGTGGATTCCGACCAGTCAAACCCGAAAGTAAAGTTACACTATCAACGGTTGTGCAGGAAGAAGGAATGTAGTAAAGTATAAAAAACAGCCTGCAATTTCTGCCTGCAAAAACATCTGTGGTGGATTCCGACCAGTCAAACCCGAAAGTAAAGTTACACTATCTTTAACCCCGGCCAGCTTGTAATCTGGCTGGTTTACGGATATAATGGAAGAAAAAGCGGAGGTAAATATACATGACTGCATTGAGAAAAGAAGAAATGTATACAACAGACGACATTTACGCTTTGCCGGATGGAAAGCGGGCAGAGCTGATTGACGGAGAGATTTACTATATGGCGCCGCCAAGCACGAAGCATCAAAGAGTTTCCAGCTATTTGCATAATGAAATTTACAATTATATTAAGAAAAATCAAGGCCAATGTGAAATTTTTGCGGCTCCCTTTGCGGTATTCTTAAACGAAGACGATACCACTTATGTCGAACCAGACATATCTGTGATCTGTGATCCGCATAAAATTACGGACAAGGGCTGCCAGGGCGCGCCGGACTGGGTGATTGAGATTGTTTCCCCGAGCAGCAAAACGATGGATTATTATACAAAACTTTTTAAATATCGAACAGCTGGCGTCAGGGAATACTGGATTGTAGACCCTAATAAACAGCGTGTAACTGTCTACTTTTTTGAAAAAGAGAGCGTGGAAGAATATTCTTTCAGTGATGATATACCGGTCGGCATCTATGAAGGCTTTTCCCTCAAAGTGCAGTAGACCGGCTGACCGTTCTGGATGAGGAACGGATTACCGTTCCTCCCTTTCCTACACCACCACTTCCAGAATCCTCTTTCCTTTACGTTGTATCTCCTTTAACCCCGTCCTTTTATTTTTATTAAAATTAAAGCTGACAAGATACCCCTGACTGAGCCCATAATCGTCCAGATAGCCCGCCAGCTGCAGTTCGCCGCGATGGTTGTACTCGTTATCATGCCAGATTTTTAGTTCAATCACATACTGTCTGCCATGGTAATCTACGACCACATCCGTCCGCCTCATATCCCTGGTTCTTGCTTCAATATAATAATTGCCGGTTCCATTGATAATCGGCTGCAAATACGTCAAAAAGATACGCCGACCGTTTTCTTCCAAAAACTTTGTGTCACTATCTCCATAGATTCTGGTGAAATGTACCATAAATTTTTCCATGACCAAATCCATATTCAAAACGCCATCCGCCACAAACTGATTTTTCCCCATGCTTGCCACGTCTGCTATGGCACTCTTTTTTACACTTTCTGAAAGATAACGGTTATATAATCTGGTCTCAAATATCCTATTGGAAACCATCACAATTCCCTTCTCATTTTTCAGATATCCGAACATCATTCCAAGCTCTGTCGCATAGTCGTCCGGACTGTAGGAAATCCTTTTTCCGTCGAACAAAATAGAGCGGAGCATCTGATCCAAACCCGGAACATCTGTCAGTTTTTTTCCCATATCGTCAAACAGTGTATTTTTTTCTTCCAGGATTGTCTTTACAGCTTTAAGGATTCCTTCTTTTGTCCAGGAAGCCCCATGTCCTGATTCAGATTCGTCCACTAACTGACAGATACGAGACACCAGAAACGGATATCCTCCTGTATAATCATAAATCATCTGCGCCATGTATCCTGTATCCATTTCCAAATTCAAATCATCGCTGTATTCTTCCAGCATCTTGCCGATATCATCCTGGGAAAAACTCATAGCAACAGTAAATTTTTCCGCTATGTTCCATGGGCTGTTATACTGTGGCTCTTCTCCTTTTCGTATCTTTACTTTCAGATTTTTTATATCATATACGCCGGCAAGGATCACCGAACGAAATGTTGGCCTGCTTCTGCGTCTCATGTATTTATCTCTTAACATTCCGAGAAAACTCAAGAAAATCTCCTGGCCGGACGCCTGGTCTACTTCATCAATGATCAACACTACCGGCCTGTCCGATTCCATACAAATATGCGAGAAAAAATTAGAAAGAATGCGAAGATCCACCTCTGCATCTTTCTGGCTCATATGGCAGCATGTTTCTTGTATCTTTTCTGTAACACTGCCTGTCTCTCCATAATATATGGTATCATATAACAACCCGCACACACGCCTGCAAAACGCCCGCTCATCTATATAAACCGCGTCCCCCAGTCCCTCAAAACTGATAAAGAAAACCTGATACTCCTGCGATAATCTCCGGGCAAGCATCGTAAGTGTGGTCGTCTTCCCATACTGCCTTGCCCGATTTATGACAAAGTATTTTCCATTGTCCACCAAAGCTTTTATTTTATCTAGGCGGCTGTCAATATTCACCATATAATGTTCATCCGGGTAGCAGACGCCATTCACATTAAACCTTTTTCTCATACTCACCCCTTATCTGATCAAGATTTTTAAATCATGCAGCCGAATCTTCCACTATTTCCTATATTATAGGCCATCCTGTACCACCCCCGCAACTTATTTTCCTCGGCCTCGTGTCGAATCTTTCTTACCATAATCACACATTCCCCTGGGGGAATGAGGATACTGCCACACTTCTGTCTATTTTGGAAAAACACAATGTAAAAACCACTTTTTTTATGACCGGCGGGTGGGTAGAGTCTTATCCGGAAGACGTGAAAGCCATCGCAGCAGCCGGACATGATCTGGGAAACCACAGCGAAAATCACAAGCAGATGTCCCAGTTAAGCGCCGACGAATGCCGGGAAGAAATACAAAAAGTTCATGATAAAGTAAAAAAGCTGACAGGCAAAGACATGATCCTGTTCCGCCCTCCTTATGGAGATTATAATGACACGTTAATCGAAACGGCCAATGGGCTGGGATACCATGTAATCCAATGGGACGTGGACAGTCTGGACTGGAAAGACTACGGTGCCGACGCTGTCATGGCCAAAGTGCTGGAGCACGAACATCTTGGCAACGGCTCTATTATCCTGATGCATAACGGCGCCAAATATACCAAGGATGCTTTGGAACAGATCATTACAGGTCTGCAGGACAAAGGATACGAGATCGTCCCGA
>CAJUMT010000290.1 GCA_910587495.1 uncultured Lachnospiraceae bacterium
ATTATGCGTCTATCTGGATTACTTCATTGGCCACAAAAGATGAAAGGATTCGCTCTTTTGTGGCCAATGAAGTAATCCAGATAGACGCATAATCTCCAAACACATGTCCCCTGTCATGCCGGAATCGGCACGCAGGGGGCAATGAGTATATAAAAAGGGTGTTTTTTATATCATATTTATCAGCTCAGTCTCCATATTCAAAAGATCTACATACAAGACTTTTCCATCCAGAACGGTCTCTCTTCCGCACAAATACTTTACCGCTTCCGCCGCCTGATAAGCGGCACAGACAGCAGGCGTAAAAGACAGGCTGCTTTTATCAGTAAGTTTCGCATCGCTGCCGCACAGGATATCAATGATCCGGCTCCCCGGCATGATCAGGCTGATTTGGGCATACCATCCTTTGATCGCGCCGTACACCATAGGGATCCCCTGTTCACTGCACTGTCTGCCCATAATCCTCCGGGCAGCCATATTGTCCACTGCATCCAGGATAAGATCATGGCCTTTCAGCAGCTTTTCTGCGTTTTCCTCTGTCAGGAAAGAATCTATAGCCGTAACTTCGGCTTCATGGTCAACAGCTTTTGCATGTTCTTTGGCAGTTTGGGTTTTGGAGGCGCCAATTCTATATTCATTACTCAAAAGCTGTCGGTTTAAATTACTTTCTTCAAAGCAATCTCCGTCGATAACCGTTATATGCCTGATTCCTGCCCGCAGAAGATATTCCAGCAGATAACCGCCCAGACCGCCGCATCCTACGATACAGACGCTCTTTTCTGACAGCTTTTGCTGCTCTTCCTCTGATAAAGCATACAGATTTCTCTCATATCTTGCCTTCATATCTCTTTAGCCTCCCCCCACAGGAGGAAATAAAGCCAGGATGTCTCCGTCTTTGACCGGATCTTCAGGTTTGCTGTGAAAACCATTAATCAGAAAAATGGAAACCTCTTCCTCAGGTATCTGGAAGTGTTCGAAAATATCTCTTCCGCACCTGAATTTGCCGCCTTCGAGAAAGAAAATCTTTCCTCTTCCTTCCCGAAGGGTTGCAAACAGTCTTACTTCTATCATTTGCCTACGCACTCGTCAAGGCCGAGTTTCTTTAATGTTTCGTCAGTCGGGAATGCGTTTACCCATCCTCTTGCCTCGTAATACTGAGGAAGCGTCAGAGCAATCTGAGAAGTCATGCCTTTGGACGGGCCGTCCGGAATCGGATCTTCCTGGAGACGTTTCGGAAGCCTGTCGTCTTCCGGTTTCATACCAGCGGCTTTATTGAACATTCTCTCGATATTATAAATCCTGTCTCCTACCTCTAAAAGTTCTGCTGTTGTATAATTAGTACCTGTAGCAGCATTCAAAAGATCTGCGTATTCCTGCGCTCCCATTGCAAAGGAAGTGAACAGACAGTTACCCATGGAGTCGATGACTGCGGTCAAATCCTGGAAAGTCTTCGCCCACGTCGCTTTGTCGTCTGTCACTGTACGGTCAAGCTGCTCCGGCAGGCCTAACACTTCCGGACTGATCATATAACCACGCACATGGCAGCCGCCGCGGTTGGAAGTTGCATATGTAATACCGATACCCTGGATTCCGCGTGCGTCGTATGCCGGCATCTCCTGTTTCTTCACAGACATGGAGATCTCCGGATGTCCGTAGTGTTCGCATAATCTTGCAGAACCGGAACTCATGAGCCACTCAAGCTCTGTATTGGGATCACCCATGCGTTTTGTCCACTCAACAATAGCCTCTACCGAACCCCACTTAAGAGGAACGCCGCCGCACTCTTCTTCTTTAATGTATCCTTTATCATAAAGCTCCATAGCGGCTGCGATCGTACATGGCGTGGAGATCGCGTCCAGGCCATACTCGTTACACCACATATTGGCTTCATCAATGGCATTTAAGTCGTTGTTGCCGCAGTTTCCGCCGTATGCCCACAATGGCTCATATTCCGGACCTCCTGTCACGCGGCCATTTACATCCACGACACGTCCGCAGGCAATCGGGCAGCGATGGCATGCACTGTTTTTCACAAGATATTTCTCTTTTAATGTCTCGCCGGAAATATCGTCGCCTTGAGGATAATAAGCGCCCTGCCAGTTGTTGGTCGGGAAGCATCCGATATTATTTACAATATTTACAAGTACTGCGGTACCAAGGTCTTTTAATCCGGAGCCGGTAACCGGGTTTGCTTTCAGAATATCAATAGAGCGTTTGTTGGCTGCTTTTAAAGCTTCTTCATCATAGACGATATCCAGTTTCTTACGGGTCGCTTTCACAACGATGGCTTTCAGCTTTTTGCTTCCCATAACGGCGCCTACGCCGGAACGGCCTGCCGCGCGGTCTTTATCGTTCATAATAGCAGAAAGAAGGACTTTCTTCTCACCTGCCGGTCCGATATTCAGAACAGAAGCTTCTTTGCCGTGTTTTTCTTTTAATGTATCGTCAATCTTCTCGGACATCATACCTACATACTCTTCTGCGTCCAGAATCTCGATTTTGTCGTCCTCAATATTCAGATAGGTCCATTTGGAAGCTTCTCCTTCCACAATCAATGCATCCCATCCCGCGTATTTCAGTTTCGCGCCCCAGATGCCGCCGGAGTTAGAACATGCGATCATCCCGGTAAGCGGGGATTTTGTACATACCATGTATCTGCCGGAGGACGGAGACAGTGTTCCTGTCATGGGACCTGTAATGTAGACCAGTTTATTGTCTGCTGACAATGGATCTACGGTCGCCACTCCCTCATCATACAGAATCTTGGTTCCAAGACCACGACCGCCGATAAATTTCTTAGCCAGGTCAATGTCCAGTTTTTCCACGGTAACCTGGCCTGTCGTCAGGTTAATCCGCGCGATCTTCTCGTAATAGCATCCGCTCATATTAACATACCTCCTATTAAAGTTCCGCTGTTTTTTAAGTTCTGCATTTTCTATATCATATCGTTCATACACAAAAATAGCAATGAAAACAGATCAAAACGTCCAAACACTGTGCGAAATGACATATACATGCACCAAATACAACAAAAGTATTTTCCGGCATCTCATCTGCCGGCAGATCTGTCAGCAGATGAGATATGTTTATGTACGTTTTAGAAATCTACGTCTGTATCATAGTAGCAGCACTTAAGCAGTTTTTCCATCTC
>CAJUMT010000291.1 GCA_910587495.1 uncultured Lachnospiraceae bacterium
TCCGCCGAGACTTTGGGGCTTCCTATGACCATACTGGCCAATGTCCTGGTACATGAGCCGGAGCAGCTGGATCCTGCATGCAGGGAGTTTTTATACCGGATTGGCAGCCAGGAACTGTGGGAGTCCACTTATAAGGAAGGGAACTGGAACAGCGCCAAGTGGATGGGAGAGGATATTTCCAATGACGTGATTGAGGAAGTTGGGACGAAAAACGTCCTGCTGTACACTTGGCATGCCGTTAAAAAATGCCCGTATTACGCGTACCGGGCGGTTGTGAAGCTTTTTGAAGTCGTCTGGAAACCTTTGGGCGGCAAGGTGGAGTGGAGTTATGCGGTTAATCTGCAAAGCGGAAATGGATATGAAATGTCCGGTATTCCCCTATTAAAGAATTTCCTTAATATGGTTAGGAACTGGTCTGTAAAGGGCGGCATATTGTTTACTTGGAGCTGGCATATCGGTTTTTATATTCTTCTTATGCTTTTTGCAGGGGTCAGCCAGTTGAAAAAGGGATTTTCCAAATGCATTTATTGGGTTCCTGCCATGTGTTATAATTTTGGGACGGCGCTTTTGCTTTGCGGGCCTGATTTTCGTTTTTTTGCTTTTAATACGGTGGTGACGTTTCCTTTATTATTGATGATTGTGGGGGACAGAGAATGAGCGGATGTAAGTTTTCGGTGGTCGTTCCGGTGTACAACGTGGAAAAATATTTGGAAAAGTGCGTGGATTCCCTTCTTATGCAGGAACAGACGGAAGGCCAGATAGAGGTTTTGCTGATTGACGACGGAAGCACAGACGGAAGCGGCTCTTTGTGCGACCGGCTGGCAGATCGCTATTCTGCCGTAAAAGTGTTTCATAAGGAAAACGGAGGACTTTCATCGGCCAGGAATACAGGGATAGAACAGGCAAAAGGTGACTACATACTTTTTGTGGATTCGGATGATTATATAGAGAGAAACACCTGCCATATACTGGGACAGGCTATAGAAAGGCATGGCTGCCCGGACGCATTATCCTTTGACGGATGGGAAGACGATGGCAAATACCGTATTTCTATGAGAAGACTTCCCCTTGGAACATTAAAATGTGTAGAAGATGGGAAAACATATTTGCTGGAACATTACAAGGAACGGAACCTGAATGTGGAAGCCTGCCTGTATGCGTACCGCAGGGCGTTTCTTTTTGAGCATAACCTGCGGTTTTTGGAAGGAATCCTGCATGAGGATGTGGAATTTACGCCCCGGGCGCTGCTTAGATGTAAAAAAATTGTCGAGGTTCCTGACTGTCTCTATCACTATATCATCCGGGAAAATTCCATCAGTACACAGAAAAACCGGGAGAAAAATATCAAAGATCTGTTTTGCACGCTTGAAAAACAGGTTCTTCTGGCCGATCAGCAGCAAACGGAATTAAAAAAATGGATGAAAGACGCGGCTCTCGACAGTTATCTTAATATGGTGCAGGACGCCCGTATGTATCAAAGGCAGTACAGGAAACTGTTGAAAAAGCAATTTTTGCTGGGGAAAGCAGCTACCAACTGGAACCGCTTTCGAGTGCTGCTTTGTCTTGTAAGCGTGCGGCTGTACTGCTTTATGAACGACTGCTATAAAAAAGTGAAAACTTAAGAAATTTGCAATTTACCTTTATATGGATTATAATGGCAAAAATAAGCGAGGGCAGAGACTGTGCATATTTTGGAAAATTTAAGTAAGATTCCGTTTTGGATAGATTATTATATGCAGGACTTTTGGATGAAGCGTAAGCTTAACAGACTAAATCGGATCAATGAGGATTTTACTAAAGATGAGGCGAAGCAGCAGACGCGTATGCTGAAATATTGCCGTAGAGCTTATCCGGATTTTTATAAGTTTTATGGTTTGGATGGCAGTGAGGCATTGGAACAGTATCCAATTGTCTCCAAACATGATATGCGGGAACATCCCGAACTGTTCCGGACTAAATATAAAAGATGGATTGTGTCTCATCAGGCAACGACGGGAGGAAGTACAGGGACGCCATTTGGATTTGAAATCTCTGTGAATCACGATCCGGTTCATCAGAAATTTTTATGGAAACTGATGGGGTATAGGAAAAACGACAGAATTTTGTGTATTAACGGAATGAGCCTGCCAAAAAGCAAGACCTCACAAAATATTTATTACTGTAAGTTGTCTGATTCAGAATTTCCATACGGAAGTTATGCTTTGTCCTGTCTGTATCTGACGGAAGATACGGCAAGCTTTTATTTTGCTTTTATGGAGAAAATCCGCCCGGCCTATCTTCGGGGATACTCTTCTGCCATTTATCATTTAGCGCAGTATGCGGGGAAACATGAGCTTGCACTAAATTTTACATTAAAAGGAATCCAGCTTACATCCGAGACTGCGTTTGCATATCAGATAGAATATATTGAGCAGGTATTTCACGCAAAAGTATATATGCAGTATGGCCATACGGAAGCGGCAATTTTTGCTTTTACATACGATGAGAGCCATAAATACTTGTGTTCTCCGTTGTATGGGCATGTTGAGATAGTAGATGAAAAAGGGCGTCATGTAAAAGAAGGAGAGACAGGAGAAGTGGTTGTTACCTCTTATTCTAATTTTGCGATGCCGTTTATTCGCTACAGAACCGGGGATTTGGCGGAATATGGAGGAACAAAAGGCGCTGTAGTGACGCTGAATAAAGTTTGGGGAAGAACTCAGGATATTATATATACAGCCTCTGGAGAACCTGTTTTTCTAACTGCTCTTATTTTCGGGCTTCATTATCACGCGTTTGCTAATATTCAGAAATGGCGGTTGGTGCAAAAGGAGTATGGAAAGGTTATATTTCAGATTGTAAAAAGCCCTGCATATACAGAGAAAGACGAAACGGAGCTTCGAGAGAGCTTTTGGGAAAATGCAGAGATAGAGACTGTATTTGAATATGTGGAAGACCTTGGACTGACGAAAAGAGGAAAATCAGTATTTCTGGAACAACATTTGGAAAGGTAAGAGGCAGGAAAAGCGATGCAGGGAAAGATCACAATCGTGGTAGTAGGATACAACCGGACAGACTCCATAGAACGTATTCTCGACTCTCTTTCCAGAGCGAATTATGACTATTCAGATATAGATCGGAAGAGCGTCGTGTAGGGAAAGAGTGTAG
>CAJUMT010000292.1 GCA_910587495.1 uncultured Lachnospiraceae bacterium
CGGATGTAAACAGCAGACAGATGTTGATGCAGGACGGAGATACTTTCCGCATGGACATAAAAAAACCGGAGACGCTTACGGCTCCGGTGGAGGCAGGGGAGATTGTGGGAACGGTCTTGTATTACATGAACGATGAAATCATTGATCTTTTTCCGATTTATGCAAAAGACAGTTCTCCTTCGATCGACTTTGCCTGGTGTTTTGAGAAGGTTGTAAAAAAATGGATCACAGTTCTATGATGTGCCTTTCATAAGCATTGATGATTGTGGTGTCCTGATACTGATACTGACGTTTAAAATTGCGACCGTAGGACATATGGACATGTCCATGGACAAAATAACGGGGTGCGTATTTGTCCAGCAGGTAGCGGAAACTTTTAAAGCCCTTGTGGGGCAGATCATCTCCGTCGCCTAACTGCCAGGCAGGGGAATGGGATGCCAGGATATCAAATCCTTTTTTGCGCCAAAGCTGCCAAAAGAGTTTAAAAACCCGTCGCCGCATCTGCCGGTCCGTATATTGGTGGGAACCGTCTTTGTAACGCATGGAACCGCCAAGCCCCAGGATGCGGACGCCTTTATATTCGTAAATCTTTCCGTCTATGCAGACACACCCTTCCGGGGGTGTGTCTTTGTAACAGCCGTCGTGGTTGCCGTGGATATACAACACGGGTCCCTGAAAAAAAGTGGCCAGAAAGGACAGATAGTTGGGATTTAAGTCTCCGCAGGAGAGGATCAGATCGATCCCCTCCAGTTTACTTTTATCAAAATAGTCCCATAGCCAGGGAGATTCTTTATCTGCAAGTGCCAGTATCTTCATTATTTCTGCTCCTGATAGGTTCCTACACCTTGAAGCTTGACGATTCGTTTCGCTTCGTCGGTCAACGTCTGGTAGGCTGGGAAGGAGCCGCATACATTGTCTGAGAGCCAGTCCATAGAGCCGATCAGGTATTCGGGCATGGTAGAACCGGCAGGATTTTTAAGAGCGCCGTCTTGGGCATGGATTTCCATGGAGAAAGGATGAAACTGTCCCTGGCTGATTTCGCGCTTGACAAGCTCTACGAGCTGCCAGGTAGCTGCCGGTACATGTTTAGAGCAGATTAAATCAATCATGCCTGAGGAAAGTCCCCAGAAATAGTTGATGGATTTATTCTTGTCGGAGGTAAGGCCTTTTTTCCAGGAACCATTCAGTATGCTGCGCACAATACGCTCATAAAATTTTCCCCAATGCCAGACAGGCATGGCCACGTTCTTGATCTTTCCTTCCCGTATATCATATAATCCGAACTGACGTGAGCTGTTGGAAGGACTTAAAAGGTCCTGACCAGATACATAGGAAATGTGGCGGGCGTTGAAATATTCTTCGTATCTGGCATCTTTTACACAGGACCATTCCAGATAGACGCTTGCTTCCGGGTTTACCATGCGCACACCCGAAGCGAACGCGTTAATACTGGCGGTGGAACCGTAGATAGGATAATCGGCCAGGTATCCGATGGAGTTTTCCGGACTTAATATGCCTGCCAGGATACCCGTCAGAAATTTAGCCTCATACATTCGGCCGTAATAGGTGCGCAGATGACCTAAGGAGGAGTTTAACGAACAGTTCAGTATCTGGATGGAAGGATATTTTAAAGCAGCCTTAACACTGGCGCCCAAAAGCTTGGGGTTAGTGGTAAAGATTACGGTATTTCCGTCTTCTATGGCTTTTAGAATGGCGCCGGTTCCTTCGTCCATATCTTTTCCTGTCACATAGGCGCAGGTGGAGACGGTGTCCGAAAAAGCATCTTTAAGATAATGCCTCCCCAGCTCGTGGCTGTAAGTCCAGCTGGATTCCTCGGGCGCCCGGTCATGAATAAAGGCGATTCGAAGAGGTGAAACAGAGCGGGGAAGAATCCGGGGGGCAAGGTGTGTTTTTTCAGACGACGCGTCGGGAGCCGTTACAAGTTCTACGCTGCGTTTGGAGGGACCGATCTCAAAGTCTTTCCAGATGGCGGATATTTCTTCTTTGAGTTCCTTGACAGATTTTTCCCCCATATCTTCATAACCGTAAATTTTCAGGTAATCAAGAAAAGCGTCCCCGGGTGTAATGGAAAGTTTTTGCCCGCCCTTTTCCTTATATATATCCGTAAACTGATTGTAAGCGGACCTGAAATTCATCTGTTCGTCATCGGACCAGGGCGTGTCGGCGTCTTTGCCCAACAGGGACAAAAGTTTTGCGAAACTGCCTTCCTGGCTGAAATACAGATAATTGATGGAAGACACACGATAAAAGTCCAGAAACTCGTAATAGATCTTGTTTTCCACAGAATCGGTCTTTTGGGGGATCATTCGGGTTACATGGGCCTGTACGCTGACGGCGTCTACATACTTTAAGACGCTGACCCTTTTATTTCCCTCCACCACATAAAAACGATTCATAAATTCTACGGCAACGATGGGATCCCGGATTCCTTCCTCGATATGGGCTTCATATAAAGACGCCCATTTTTGGGCGAACTCGGAGTCTTCATCCAGAAGCGGCATAAAATTGCTGGCAAAGGCCTGTTTTCTGCCCGCCGTCTTTGTGCCTACAACGGCCTCTAAAGGTATTTCTGTCAGCCCCAGTTCCACTTCCGAGATAATATCTGCAAAAGATACGATATCATCCAGGGCCTGCAGATAGGGGTAGGTTCCTTTTAACAGCTGGGTGCGGTAGACTTTCTGCGCTTTTTTGCGCGCTTTTATATATTCTGCTTTTGACATGGGCGCTCTCCTTTTTATCTGTAATCCAAGCCAGGCGCCGTATGGGGCGGCGCTGTTTTTGATTAAAAATATGATAACATATTTTCCGGTTGTTTCAAAAAAAATATAGCACGAAATTTTATCTTTGTCACATTAAGATTCTGTTCATTGTGTGGAAAAATGTCAGATAGGTGGACATATTTCTAAAAATGACTTGAAAAAAATCGGTCGAGTTGATAGAATTACAATCGGCATAACTATGTTTTGTCTTAGAATTATATATGGAGGACTGAAAATGAGTAATACAGCACAAAGCTTGGCAAGGGGCAGAATCGCAGCCTTACTTGACGAGAACAGTTTTGTTGAGATCGGTGCCGCGGTTACCGCGCGCGCGACAGATTTTAACATGGGCAGCACAGA
>CAJUMT010000293.1 GCA_910587495.1 uncultured Lachnospiraceae bacterium
AAAAAAATATCCCGTATTTATGCGGGGTTCTGGCGTTTCGCAAACGCCTAGATCACTACAAGGAAGAAAGGAGAAAAATTATGGCAAGGGACAAACCTTTTAAAAGAATTTAAGCGGCAGGAAACTATTATTACAGACCTTCATGAGCAGGTCTTTTTTTAATGAGGTGAATTGTATATGGACGAAAATTTATTTCAGGTTATTTTAACTATTATCCCTGTACTGGGAGCAATCATTACCTATTTTGTTGTCCCTTATGTGAAAGCGACTACAGAATCAGAAAAACTAAATCAATATAAAGAATGGGCAGCTTTAGCGGTTAAAACGGCAGAAATGCTTTGGAAAGAAACAGGGCATGGCGAAGATAAAAAAGCATACGTTACCGCGTTTCTAAACGATATGTTCAACGCCAAAAAGACTGTCATCACGAAAGAACAGCTGCATGTACTAATTGAAGCTGCCGTCAAAGAGATGGGAGGGATATTATGAACAGGCCGGTCAGATATCTGCAGACTGATCCCCGCTGGAAAAATTATAATTATTCCGCGAAGGGTGAAAAGAAAACGATCGGGACTTCCGGATGTGGCCCTGCTTGTGCAGCCATGGTAATTGCCACGCTTAAAGATAAAAATGTAACACCTGTGACAACTGCAGGGTGGTCTATGGCGCATGGATATAAAGCGCTACATCAGGGTACTTATTATACATATTTTGTACCCCAGATGTCCGCCTATGGAATTACATGCAAAAGACTAAACACTTCCAATTTATATGGCAGATCATCTTCTACCGCTCACACGGAAGCCCTAAATGCACTGAAAAAAGGTGATTGGGTGATCGCCTGTATGGGCAAAGGGAACTGGACAAGCAGCGGACATTTTATCCTGCTATATGGATACGATAGCGGATACGTTTACATAAATGATCCCGCTTCCACCAAGTCCTCCAGGACAAAAAATACCTGGACGTTATTTGCCGGACAAGTGAAGTATATGTGGACGATATCCGTCCCTGCCGGCCCTTCCTATACTAAAAAGCAATTCATCAAAGACGTCCAGTCTTCCATCGGCGCAAAAACAGACGGGATTGCAGGCGCCGAAACCCTGTCTAAAACCGTTACTGTATCAAAAGAAAAAAATAACCGGCATGCGATCGTAAATCCGCTTCAAAAATATCTTAATGTATTAGGATATAATTGCGGGTCTGCAGACGGCATTGCCGGAACAAAGTTTGATGCCGCCGTAAAAGCTTATCAAAAAGCAAACGGATGTATTTCTGACGGCGAGATCACAGCAAAAGGCAAAACCTGGAAATCTTTGTTGGGACTGAAATAAGGCAGGTGACTTTATGAAATGGAAATAATCACACAATTATCAAAAATCGATTTTCTTTCTTACAGCATCGCGACATGTTTTATCTTTATCACTTTTAAAGGATGCATATTAGCGTTAGAATGGATCATACACTTTTTTGGTATTGAAACCAAATGGATGAAGAAAAGGCGCGATGAACATGAATTACTGATGCAAACTTCGCAGAACCTTATTGCATTACAAAAAACACATGAAAGGGATATTGCGCGTTCCGACAGGCGCGACGATGAAATTTCCTGTGATATCAAAAAACTCACACAGATGTTTGTAGACAAAGAAATCGATGATATGCGTTGGGAAATTAATAATTTCGCGACGAAGGTGTCTGAAGGAAAACCATGCAACAAAGACAGTTTTAAACATTGTATGCACGTCTATGAAAAATACGAAAAAATACTTGAAGAAAACGGTCTGGAAAACGGCGAAATTGAGCTGTCCATGGAGCTTATCAATGATACCTATAAACGGAAATTAAAAGAAGGGTTTTAGCCCTCCCCATGCCACGGAAATCTTGCGTTTCTACATGAAAGCGCAGGCTTCTGTGGCATGTATCTTTTTTCATAGACATTTTCCATGTGTCATCATCATTTCAAAAAATAAAATATATATTATATAAAAATTAGAACATACTTTGGACAAACACTTTATAATTCTTATCATCAATTAAGATTAAAGACTTTTCACCATCTTTCCATTCCACCGCGATCAGATACTCTTTCCTGCTCTTGCCGCCAATGCCGGCAACAACGCCAAGCCCACCGAAAAATGCAGCGCCCAAAGCGCCTTTGAGGAAAGAATACTCTTCTTTATTGTTTTCGTCGATGAGGGTGTAAGAAGAAATATTTTTCTTAGTGAAATTCCATCCTATCCCTATGGGAGATAAATAGTTTGTATTTTGTGGATGATACAATTTGGTATTTTTATATTTTCCTTCTAATACATAATTTATACGCGGCGTATTAGATACACTTTGTGTTGGTTCATTTGTTGAATAATTATTTGTTATAACTTCATTCGGATGATTTTTCTTGTATACTTCTCTAATTAATTTTCCATAATTTATATGATATTTTAAAAACATTAGTAAAGAAAATAGTATAAAAACAAAGGGTGCTATAAGAGAATATAATACAATCTTTTCTGGTATCAATATATATTTTTTTTCATCTACCATGAAGTATATGATAATATCGGCAGATAAAGTTATAAGTACGGAAGCTTTGAATATTTTGCGCCATAAGTCTTCTTTTTCCCCGCAGCGGCGCAATTTAGTGGCATCTTTTCGTTTTTCAGCAAGGGATTCTTCACTATATTGATTCAAATTACAATTCGGGCAAATTTCCACGTTATCTTCAAGTTCTAAATTACACCATTTACATCTTTTCAACTTAATACCCCCTTACTTCCTTCCGTATTTCTTTCATGTACTCCTGCATTTCTTCCTCAGAGACAAAGCCTGCCTTCTCCGCTTCTCCGGCAAACGCTTCTTCCACCCGCTTGAACGCCAGCATTGCGGAATTTGTTACTTCCATGTGTCATCACCCTTTCAAAAATATACGCTTGGTTTTCTTTACTTTCTTTACATCCCTATTATACGAAATAGAACAGATAATATCAATCTTTTTCAGCGGTTATTTCTGTATTTGACAGACCCCAACTGCCATTTCGCCGCGAAAAAAATCCCCCCGCCCCTTCTCAAAAGCTCGATTTTGCCGATAAAACCAGCATT
>CAJUMT010000294.1 GCA_910587495.1 uncultured Lachnospiraceae bacterium
GCATCTGATCGGAAAAGATATCATCCGTTTCCATACGATTTACTGGCCGATCTTTTTGATGTCCCTGGATCTGCCTCTTCCAAAACAGATCTTCGGCCATCCATGGCTTTTACAGGGCGACGGCAAGATGAGCAAATCTAAAGGAAACGTCCTCTATGCGGACGAGCTGGTGGATTTCTTCGGCGTAGACGCGGTGCGTTATTTTGTACTGCATGAGATGCCTTTTGAAAATGACGGCGTCATTACCTGGGAGTTGATGGTGGAGCGGCTCAATTCCGAGCTGGCCAATACGCTGGGCAATCTTGTCAAGCGTACGGTTTCCATGTCCAATCAGTATTTTGGCGGAGTTGTCACAGACGCCCGGGTGGCAGAAGAAGTGGATGAGGATCTGAAAAAGACCGTGCTTGCAACGCTTCCGAAGGTCACAAAGAAGATGGAAGAACTGCGCGTGGCGGACGCTCTGACGGAGATCTTTGCTATGTTCAAGCGCTGTAATAAATATATTGATGAGACTATGCCTTGGGCGCTTGCAAAAGACAGCGCCAAAAAGGACCGCCTTGCGACCGTGCTTTATAATCTGGTGGAAAGCATCTGCTATGGCGCCGCGCTCTTAGAGCCTTTTATGCCGTCTACGGCTAAGAAGATCCGGGAGCAGCTGAATGCGCAGGCGCGTACCATTGAAGAGATGGATACATTTGGCTTGTATGTATCCGGTACAAAGGTGACGGAATCTCCCGAGATCCTTTTTGCCCGTCTGGATATTAAGAAGGTACTTGAAGAAGTAGAGGCGAAAAAAGAAGCGTCTGCCCAGGCAGCCGAGGCCAAGGGCAAAGAGACGATCACTTATGATGATTTTGATAAATGCCAGTTCCAGGTAGGAGAGATCCTTTCCTGCGAGGCCGTTCCTAAGGCGGACAAGCTGCTCTGCTCCCAGGTGAAGATCGGAAATCAGGTGCGCCAGATCGTATCCGGCATCCGCAGCTCTTATACGCCGGAGGAGATGGTGGGAAAGAAAGTCATGGTTCTTACCAATTTGGCGCCCAGGAAGATTCGCGGCCTGGTATCCGAGGGGATGCTTTTGTGCGCGGAGGACGAAAAAGGCGGACTGTCTTTAATGACGCCTGAGAAATCTGTGCCTGCAGGTTCCGAAATCTGCTGACGCATATCACTTACGCATTTTGCATATACTTTCCTGACACAAGATGTGCCGGGAAGGTGTGCAAGATGCGTAAATTTTTTTTGTCATGTAACATCCTGCTGACAGGATATTCTTTTCTTCTTTCTTTTCTGCTTCCATGGATTTCCTTTGATGATCTTACCATGGAGCTGTTCCGTCATGAACTCTCCCAAAACACTTTAAATCTGCACTATACCCTGGCCGAACCAGAAGCTTTCGGGATCAGAGAAACCACCTCTTCTTTGGGAAATATGGATGAGGATGCCAGAAAAGAGGAGCTTTCTTACCTTAAAAAGATCCAAAAACGTCTGGCGCGTTTTTCAGATAAAAAGCTGGATGAAAAGCAGAAACTGACTGCGGATATCCTGAACTGGTGGCTGGAAGGGCAATTTAAGGCGGAAGAATACTATTATTATCAGGAACCGCTGGGCAAGACGCTGGGAATCCAGGCGCAGCTTCCGGTACTGCTGGCAGAATTTCCCTTCCGAAACCAGGAAGATATTGACATTTATCTGGAGCTTTTAGAGACGCTTCCTGCGTATTTTGAACAGATTGCCGCTTTTGAAAAAGAAAAATCAGACAGAGGCCTGTTTATGGATGACGAGCGTTTGGATCATGTGTTGAATCAATGCCGTTCACTGTTTCCGGTGGGCAACGATCATTTCCTGGCAACGACTTTTAAAGAACGATTGGATGGCTGTGCGTTTTTGAGCACTGATCAGAGGATTGCCTACGAGGTGCAGAATCTGCGTGCGCTTGATCGTTATGTAGGGACAGCCTATAAAGGATTATGTCAGGTTCTGGAAGAACTTAAGGGAACGGGAACCAATACCGGCGGCCTTTATCATACGCCGGAGGGGCGTGACTATTATAAATATCTTCTTAAATATTCCATTGGCACGGAACTGGACGCTGTCAGCATCCATCGGCTTTTGGAAGATCAGATGGAGAGCGATTATGAGACGATTCTCTACGCGCTTAGCCAGGGGCTGAGTCTTTTGCAGGCCGGCGATGATACGCCTTGCCTGGAATCACCCGCAGAGCTTTTGACGGACCTGGAAGATCAAATCGAAAAAGATTTTCCGGAGGTCGAAGATATTTCCTGGCAGGTAAAGGAGGTACCGGAGTCACTGGAAGATTTTTTAAGCCCGGCTTTTTATATGACCCCTGCCATTGATATGCCGGAGCAAAATACGATCTATATAAATCCTTCCTATGAACCGGACCGGATGGAACTGATTACTACGCTGGCGCATGAAGGATATCCGGGGCACCTGTACCAGAACAGTTTTGAGACCATGGAAAATTGCCTGCCGGTCAGGAGTCTGGCATATGTGGGCGGTTATACGGAAGGATGGGGGCTTTACAGCGAGTTTTATGCCTATGATTTTCTGGATTTGACAGAAATGGAATCAGAACTTTTAAGGGCGATGGCATCTTTGAATTATGCTATCTGCGCCAGCCTGGATCTGTCCATCCATGGGGAGGGATGGTCGGAAGAGGACTGCGTGGGTTATCTTGCCGCCTTTGGTATTAAAGACGAAGCGCAGATACATGAGCTGTACTTGAATATTTTAGAAGAGCCATCCAATTATCTGAAATATTACCTGGGATATTTGGAAATCTTAAAACTAAAAGAGAGCGCGCTTGCGCTCTCCAAAGATGTAACGCTTTATGATTTCCATAAATGGTTTCTGGAAATGGGTCCTGCACCATTCGGGATACTAAAGCAGCATCTAAATCTCCTTGAAATATCTCCGAAGCTTCGTAAGAGCGCTGACCAGGACGTCCATTTCCTGGTCTTCCATCAGATCGGAAGAGCGTCGTGTAGGGAAAGAGTGTAGAT
>CAJUMT010000295.1 GCA_910587495.1 uncultured Lachnospiraceae bacterium
TGTCAGAACATCAGCAAGGCGTTCGGAGACAAAACCATATTAAAGAATGCCTCTTTTCACATAGAAGAACGAGAAAAATCAGCCATCGTCGGTATCAACGGTGCCGGGAAATCTACCCTGTTAAAAATCATTATGAACGAACTGCCTGCGGACGAAGGACAGACCGTCATTTCAAAAGGAAAGACTTTAGGATATCTGGCCCAGCACCAGGAGATGGATAGCGGCAACACCATATTTGACGAACTTCTTACCGTCAAGCAGGATGTATTGGAACTGGAAGAAAAGATGCGCCAGGCAGAACAGGATATGAAACACGCCGAAAAAGACGCCCTTCCTTCTTTAATGGAAGCGTATTCTTCCTTAAGCCACGAATTTGAGCAGAAGAACGGTTATGCCTGGAAAAGCGAGATCACTGGCGTCCTGAAGGGACTTGGATTTGAAGAAGAAGATTTTGAAAAGCATGTAGATACGCTTTCCGGCGGACAGAAAACCCGGGTCAGTCTGGGCAAGCTTCTCCTCTCCCGCCCGGATATTATCATGCTGGATGAGCCTACCAACCATCTGGATATGAACTCCATCTCCTGGCTGGAGACCTTTCTAATCAACTACCCGGGCGCGGTTATTATCGTATGCCATGACCGCTACTTTTTAAACCGGGTCGTCACAAAAATTATAGAGATCGACCAGGGACGCGTATCTGTTTTTTCCGGAAATTATACAGATTATGCCCAGAAAAAAGCGCAGCTTCGGGAAGCGAAGATGGCAGCCTATTTAAACCAGCAAAAAGAGATCCGCCACCAGGAAGAGGTCATCGCCAAATTAAAATCCTTTAACAGGGAAAAATCCATCCGTCGGGCCGAAAGCCGCGAAAAGATGTTAGATAAACTGGAAGTGCTGGAAAAACCCACGGAAGTACGCGCTGATATGCGTATTGAACTGGAACCGCAGGTAGTAAGCGGAAACGACGTATTAAGCGTCCGGGGCCTGTCAAAATCCTTCCCGCCCCAGACTTTATTCAAGAATCTTGATTTCGATATCAAAAGAGGCGAACGGGTGGCTTTGATCGGCAGCAACGGCACAGGCAAGACCACCCTGCTTAAAATTTTAAATAACGTACTTCCTGCAGACGCGGGAGAATTTACTTTAGGCGCAAAAGTACGGATCGGTTATTATGACCAGGAACATCATGTACTTCATATGGAAAAAACGGTCTTTGAGGAAATATCCGATGACTATCCAGCGCTTACCAATACGAAGATACGCAATGTACTGGCCGCCTTCTTATTTACCGACGATGATGTATTTAAACGCATCAAAGACTTAAGCGGCGGCGAAAGAGGACGCGTCTCCCTTGCCAAACTGATGCTCTCAGAAGCTAATTTTCTGATCCTGGACGAGCCTACCAATCATTTGGACATTGTTTCCAAAGAGATCTTGGAAAGCGCGTTAAACCAATATACAGGCACGGTACTTTTCGTTTCTCATGACCGGTATTTTATCAATATGACCGCCACAAGAATCCTGGATCTTTATAGTCAATCTCTGACCGACTATATCGGCAACTATGATTATTATCTGGAGAAAAAAGAAACGATGACCGACTTCACCGGTTCCTCATCCCCTGCCGCTTCTGCTGCTGTTCCGACTTTGGAGGAATCCAGATCCAAACAGGACTGGAAACAGCAAAAAGAACTTCAGGCTAAACTTCGCAAAAAGCAAAACAGCCTAAAGCAGGTGGAGTCCCGCATAGATGAGCTGGAAACCCGCGACAGGGAAATCGATGAACTTCTGACCAATGAAGAAGTATTCACAGATGTGCAGAAAGTTACCCAGTTATCCCTGGAAAAGGAAAATCTTCAGACAGAGCTAAACCGGCTCTATGAAGACTGGGAGCTTTTGTCCGAATAACCGGTTAAAACTGGATGGGCTTAACTTCCTCTGTCAAAGGCTCCATCCGGTATTCCGGAAGTTCTCCTAACAGTTCTTTTAAGCATCCTGCAGTCTCATGGATCACATCATGAGCCAGCATAACCACCCGTTTACGCCCGCGGGTACTGGAAACGGCATTCTGAATCAGAATATCCGTTTCCGGATGCCCCACTGCGTCTTCTAAACTGGCATTCCAGTCAAAATAAACAAACCCCCTGTCCGTCATCTCCCGAATAATATCCTCGTAGACTTCCTTATTAAATGAATTAATGCTGCCTCCGGGAAAACGGAACAGCTTTGCCTGTACGCCTGTGACTTCCTCTACCGTCTGATAAGCTTTTTCAAAATCTTCCAGGTAGCTGTCCACGCTGGCGTAAAGCTGTTTATAATCATGCCAGTTGCAATGAATGCCAATGGTATGGCCTTCCTCCGCGATTCGTTTTGCCACATCAGGATGTTTTTTTACGTTCTCTCCGATCAGGAAAAAAGTTGCCTTAATATTTTTTTCTTTTAAAGTATCCAGCACCGCGCTTGTATTTTCCGCCGAAGGCCCGTCGTCAAAAGTCAGATACATTGTCTTCGGGAAAAAATACAAGTCGATGCCGGACACGATTCCGTCTGCGATTTGTCCCTGGTAGCCGGGATCGATCAGCCTTCCCCGTTCCGTATCGTTAGACAAAAACCCCGTCTCAACCAGGCAGGCAGGCATGGTGCATTCCCTGATTACATAAAGTTCTTCTCCTACCTGCAACTCCCGCCGGATCGCCCCGGTGCTTTCCAGTATATATTTATGAACCAGCCTTGCCAGCCGTTCGCTGCCTTCTCCTTCGTTCTGCGCGCTGTAGAATGCCTCGATCCCTTCCACTTCCGGATAATCGCTGGAATTCTGATGAATGCTTACAAAGATATCCGCACCGGCGTCATTGGCAATCTGCGCCCGCTGCTCCAGGCTTAGAGCCGTATCATCGTCTCTAGTCAAGCTCACTTGATAGCCTTTGGCTTCCAGCCGTTCTTTTAGATCGGAAGAGCACACGTCTGAACTCCAGTCACACAGCAAGATCTCG
>CAJUMT010000296.1 GCA_910587495.1 uncultured Lachnospiraceae bacterium
CAGAGCGGGCAGAGGATGCCGCCGCTTCCTTCCATCGTGATATAATCGTGCGCGCTGCATAATTTTTCATATTCTTTTTTTACTATGTCCATCCGCACAGGATTGCCTTCCATGCGGGAAGCCAGGTGCGGGGATACGGCGGCCTCATATATGTAAGGACACATGGTAGTAAGGGGCTGGCAGATGCCGGAGATCTCTTTTACATACAGGGCGTCTCCAGGGATCAGGCTGCCGTCCGGGCGGCGTATATTACCGCTCATGGCCGCCTTATAGTAGGCGGCGTTTTTGCCGCTTTCTTTTAATTTTTTCACGATCAGGCCGGTGACGAAGGTTTTTCCCACGTCTGTGCCGGTTCCGGTGATGAAGAGTGTTTTAGCCATTATAAAGTTTCACCTCGAATCCTAGTTTTTTGATTAGTTTAAGGTCTGTTTCCACTGTGATTCCTGCAGTAGTCAGCATATCTCCGGAGATGGCGGCGTTAGCTCCGCTTTTCAAACATGCTTCCCCTTTATCGCCTAAAAGGCCTCTTCCTCCCGCAAGTCTGATGGAAGCGTCCGGGATCAGGAAACGGAAGATGGCTGTAAAGCGGCGGGCTTCTTCATTGGTCAGAGGACGATTATGCTCGTAAGGAGTGCCTGGAATCGGGTTTAAAAGATTTACGGGGATGGATTTTACACCCAGGTCCCGGGCTGTCAGCACCATGTCGATGCGGTCCTCCATAGTTTCGCCCAATCCTAAAATACCGCCGGAACAGAGGGACAGCCCTGCTTTTTTAGCAGCCTTTAAAGTTTTGATTTTTTCTTCATAAGTATGGGTGGTGCAGATCTCTTTAAAATACCGTTCGGAAGATTCAAGGTTGCAGTGTACCCGTGAAGCGCCCGCCTGTTTAAGCTTACGGAAAGCATCTTCTGACAAAAGGCCGAAGGAGACGCAGATTTCTATGGATGTTTCTTTTTTAATAGCGCGGATGCTTTCGCATACCTGGTCTACTTCTGCGTCGGAGAGACGTTTTCCGGAAGTGACGATAGAGTAGCGCAGGACGCCCTGCCGCTCATTGTGTTTTGCGCCTGCCAAAAGCTTTTCGGTGTCAAGCAGAGGATAGCTGTCGGGGCAGTCCGCCTGATAATGGGCGCTTTGAGCGCAGTATTTGCAGTCTTCCGAACATCTTCCGCACTTTCCGTTGACGATGGTACAAAGGTCAAATCCGTTCCCTGCCGTCTTCCTTCGGATCTCGTCCGCCGCCGCTGCCAGTTCTTCTAAAGGAGCGTCGGTCAGCATAAGGGCTTCTTCCCGGCTGATTAGTCCTCCGTCTAATACTTTTTCTTTTAATTCTTCCAATTTTTTCATAATCATCACCTTTTTAAAAGTTTGCAATAACCGGCTTTAGTCGTTTGGCCAGCGCCGCTGCCAGAAAGCACAGACATACGTCTCCTGGTACTGGCAGCAAAAAACAATAAAGGATTAAAGGCCACAGTTTAATGGGAGCATTGATGAAAAAGTTGCTGATTATGTAATAATACACCATGCCGGTTCCGTATACGATGACAAGCCCCGAGAAGTTTGCCATAAGGAGCCGTCCGAAACTTACATGGGTCCCCCGGGCTATTCTGCCGGTTACATAGCTTCCCGCGATAAATCCAATGATATAGCCAAAGCTGGGTTTTAGAAGATACCAAAGACCTCCGCCTTCGGCAAAGACGGGCAGTCCCGCGAGTCCCAAAAGCGCGTATAGTCCGACACTGAGCGCGCCCAGTCTTTGGCCCAGCAAAAGTCCCGCCATCATTGTAAATAAAAACTGCAGGGTAAACGGCACGACAGGCACCGGAATTTTGATAAAAGCCCCGACGGCTGTCAACACTGTAAACAGGGCGCATACAGTCATTTCTTTAACTGTTATTTTTTGATGCATTTCATCTATCTCCATTTCTGTTGGTTTCAAAACAAAAGTATCAGAAAAAAAGACAAATGTCAACCATAATAGAAAAAAAGTTTACAATTTGGAAGAATTATTTTTTTTCGGGAATTTGTATAAAAAGTTTGCTAAATCTGGGGAAATTATGTATAATATTTGTAAAGAATCAGACGTGTCTGAAACAATCAAACAGTAAAGGGGGAACCAATACATGGAATCTCGCATGTTTAAAATTTTTTCGCCGGATGACGGCCGCATCGCCCTGAAAATTATTCCGGGTCATTTTATAACTTCTCATTCTCACATTAACTATTATGTGGATTTGACAACGCTTCTTGCCCGTCAAAATGAAGCGGAAGCAGCTGCGCAGCTTTTGGCAAGGAAGTATGAGAACAATACAGTGGTGGATACGATTATCTGCCTGAACGGCTGTATGGTCATCGGCGCTTATCTGGCGCAGGAGCTGACCAAATGCGGTATCCAGTGCATGAACGAACATAAGACGATCTATATCACTGCTCCGGAGCAGGATATCAACGGCCAGATGATCTTCCGTGACAATTCTAAAATGATGATCCAGGGCAAGAATGTCCTGATTATGTCCACGTCGATCACCACCGGCGTGACGGTGGAAAAGGCCATCCGCAGCGTGGAATATTACGGCGGCAAAGTGCAGGGAATCGCATCTTTCTTCAGTTTCAGAGACCATATCTACGGTATCGAAGTGAACAGTATTTTCGATGAGAACGATATGACAGGTTATGCGTCCTTTGATGAAAAGGAATGCCCCATGTGCAAGGCAAAACAGAAGATCGACGCCATTGTCAACGGCTTTGGCTACAGTAAATTCTAGACAGCTTTTTATGCGTACATGTATCAGGCGTATCTTTCGGCAAATGCCATGAAAGATACGCCTGATTTTGCGGATGAGGAAAATTTGTTCGGAGGTTTGGAACGGCTCAACACGACAAACGCATGAATGAATAAATTATGAACAAGGCATCCATTTTCTGGTAT
>CAJUMT010000297.1 GCA_910587495.1 uncultured Lachnospiraceae bacterium
AATGAGAATGTAAGCACGGCCATCCGGGATTCCTGCAACTACTATTTTTATGAGATAGGATTCCGCTTAGGCGGCGGTCGTTCCACCGGTTATTCTTCTGAGCGGGCACTGGAAACCCTCGCGCAGTATGCAGGCGAGTTTGGTCTGGACGAGAAATCAGGGTTGGAGATACCGGAAAATCCGCCCAAACTTTCTGACCAGGACGGCGTGCGTTCTTCCATCGGACAGGGTACGAATCTGTTCAGTGTATCACAGCTTGCCCGATATGTAAGTTCCATAGCGAACAGAGGAAGCGTATATAATATTACTCTTTTAGATAAATTAACAGATTCTGAAGGAAACACTATTGAAGATTATTCGGCATCAGTATATAATGATATCGACATTTCTGACAGTACATGGAATACAATTCAGGAAGGAATGCATGAAGTGGCTCTGGATACGGATGCGTTTAATGATCTTGATCTGACCATCGCGGGAAAGACAGGTACGGCTCAGCAGTCCTTAAGACATCCGAACCATGCGCTGTTTATCGGGTATGCGCCTTATGAGACGCCGGAAATTGCCCTTGCGATTCGCATAGCCAACGGGTATACGTCGGCCAACGCGGCAGCCATGGCGGCAGATATTTTCAAATATTATTTTGATCTGGTGGATAAGGACGAGTTATTGACAGGGACTGCTTCGCAGGCCACGGACACAGTGATCAACGACTAGGAGACAGGTATGAAACGGCAGACGGTTGTTATAAAAAGCAACAGGTATGGTATTATGCTATTTTTGGACAAGGATATCCCTTTTGAGGAATTGCTTGCGGATATAGCAGAGAAATTTAAAACTTCTTCAGATTTTTTCAAAGATGCCAGAATGACTCTGGCTTTTGAGGGGAGAAGCATAAACCATGAACAGCAGATGGATATCATCCGTGTGATTCAGGAAAATTCATCCGTGGAAATTCTCTGTGTATTGGAAAAGGATGATTTAAAGGAATCCTATATGAAAAAAGTCTTAGAAGAAAGGCAGCAGGAACGGGACGCCAGTAACGGGTGGTTTTATAAAGGGACTTTACGTTCCGGACAGGTGCTGGAGTCAGAATCCAGTATTATTATACTTGGGGATGTGAATCCGGGAGCAACCGTCGTATCCAAAGGAAATGTGGTCGTACTGGGAAAATTAAAAGGCACGATCCATGCGGGAGCGGCAGGCAATCCATGTACTTTTGTGGCGGCTTTGAATATGGAACCGGTGCAGATACGGATTGCGGATGCCATCGCCCGCGCCGGTGACGGGCCGATCAACCTTAAGGGAAGTGAGACCGGTCCAAGGATCGCTTATGCAGAAGATGACAAAATCTATATGGAACCCATAACAAAAGAAGTGATCAATGATATTCAGATATAATGGCTGGTGGATATCTGTGCCGATGCGGTCGGACAGGTGACAGCGACAGGAAAGGTTGGAGGAAACAAAATGAGTGAAGTGATTGTTATTACATCTGGTAAAGGCGGCGTTGGCAAGACGACCACAACAGCCAATGTCGGAACAGGACTTGCGAAGCTGAACAAAAAAGTAGTTCTGATCGATACAGATATAGGACTTCGGAACCTGGATGTAGTTATGGGACTTGAGAACCGTATCGTGTACAATCTGGTGGATGTTGTGGAGGGAAACTGCCGGATTAAACAGGCGCTGATCAAGGACAAGCGTTATCCAAACCTGTATCTGCTTCCTTCTGCACAGACAAGAGATAAGACCGCAGTGACTCCGGAACAGATGATTAAACTGATTGAGGAACTCAAAAGCGAATATGACTACATACTTCTTGATTGCCCGGCAGGTATAGAGCAGGGTTTTAAGAACGCCATAGCGGCAGCGGACCGCGCTCTGATCGTAACTACGCCGGAGGTATCTGCCATTCGCGACGCAGACCGGATCATCGGTCTTTTGGAAGCCAACGACATCAAAAAGTCCGAGTTGATTGTCAACAGAATCCGTATGGATATGGTGGAGAGCGGGAATATGATGTCTATGGATGATGTGGTGGAGATTCTCGCTATTGATATGATTGGCGCGGTGCCGGATGATGAGAATGTGGTTATCTCCACAAACCAGGGAGAACCCTGTGTGGGCGACAGCTCTCTGGCAGGGCAGGCATATATGAATATCTGTCATCGGGTGTTGGGGGAAGAAGTCCCATATCTGGATCTGAAGATCAAAGGCGGATTTTTCGGGAAGCTTAAGAAGCTGTTCCAATAAAAAGGGGGAAAGAATATGGCATTCATGGATTTCTTCCGGAAGAAGAACTCAGGGGAAGTCGCTAAAGATCGATTGAAACTTCTGTTGATCTCGGACCGGGCGAACTGCTCTTCGGAGATGATGGAAGCGATTAAAAATGATATTATCAAAGTAATTACCAAGTACATGGAAATAGACAGCGATGGTCTGGATATCCAGATCACGCAGACGGAATCTGAAGGGGGCAACGGTAGTGTCCCCGTGCTCTGCGCAAATATTCCGGTCAAAGATATGAGAAAAAGATATTAGAAATCAGGTGGGATATGTTCAAACAATATCAGCTTCGTGATTTCAGGCTGCGCCTGGTGGTGTTTGTATACACGATCACAATTGTCGGAATCCTGGTAATTGGCAGCGCAAAGGCGGAATTTCAAAGTCAGCAGGTTTTGGGAATGGCTCTTGGGACCGTGATTATGCTGGTGTTCGCGCTTACAGATTATCATCTTATGATGCACTGCTACTGGCTGATATATATTGTCAATATGGCCCTTTTACTGGCAGTGGAGTTTGCGGGATCCAGTTCGAATAATGCTCAGCGCTGGTTGGATCTGGGATTTATACGGTTTCAGCCGTCAGAGCTTACAAAGCTTTTTCTGATTTTGTTTTTTGCCAGGTTTTTTACAAAATAT
>CAJUMT010000298.1 GCA_910587495.1 uncultured Lachnospiraceae bacterium
ACCTACTGGGGTTCACGGGCTTCTTAAGCAGCGCAAACTTTTTACTCACAAGTATATATTGAGAAGCACCATGATCTTCTGTCGGATCATCTGTTTCAAGCAGATGATCCGTTACTGTAATATCCAATAATCCTTTCTTAGTCAATACAATCCCGGTCTCTTTAGAAAATTTTGTTATATGCTGCTTATAGTGATTATCTCCATACCTCTTTCTCATACAGTACGTATAATTTCTAAAGACTGACTCTATATTGATCTCTGGCAGCTTATCATCATAGTAGAGAACTTCCTTACCACCAAAATATAGCCTGGATACATCCTTATATCAGCCTCCGGGAACATCTCACCGATCGCAAGCTGTACAGCCCCGGCAGCTCTCTGGTCTGTGATGGATACGTCATTGAGGAACACAACTCTGAACCTGTCATGATCCGTGCTTGACATCGTATCATATGCAAACAGGATGGGAAGCTCATACTGAACGGCCCTCTCCCTTACTTCCTCGAATGCAAGCTTCTTTTTTGGATCTTTATTATCGAAATCCAATGCAAATAACTGCTGCTGTTCAAAATTATCTTTGTTGCGCTTTCCATTTATAAATGTAGCCGGACTGAAAGTACATCCCTCACTTCCGATTCTGGTAATTACGCTCTGCAACCCGTCGCGGTCCAGTTCCTTTGCTGATCCCGCTATCCGGTTATTGATCCATCGTATTTCATCGCCAGAAGGTTTTGCATGGAAACTTTGTTGATCATAAGAAATTTTAATAGTATTCACAAAATCATCTCCTGTTGTTTTTTTTAATTTCCTGTAGGAGATAATTACAAAATAAATTTACAAAAAAACAGGAGGAAATACTGCTCTCCCCCTGTTTCTTCGCACTCATCTGATCACATTATATATCCCATTGTATATTCATTGAAATTTTCCTATGCATTCTTTTCTGCCTGTAGTTTCTTTACCTCATCAAGAGATAAGCCCGCATATTCGGAAATCTTCTCAAGCGTCAATATTCCGTCTATTATCATTCGCCTGGCTGTGTTCACTGCACTCTCTTTCAACGTTTCATTTCTAGTTTCATTCCTCATATCTTCCATAATTTTACACATCATACTCACTCCCTTCGGATTTTCTTTTAGATACCGCATGCTTTCTGCCATCAGTTCAAATTCCATGTCATCTGCCCTCGTACAGTTGAAATCATGCATAAGCTTTCCCAGTTCGGAATCTCCGCGATATTCACCATTGACATACAGGATGTGTTCCCCATCTGCAAAAGGCTTCCCTGTTGCCAGGTTCATCCGCTCTATTGGATAGACTGGCTCCCCCATTCCGTAAAAGTCTTTCTCCGTAATAAATATTGTGTACGTGTCCGGCAGCTCCTTAAACTCCTGACCGGAATGCAGGTTCTCCACATCCAGTACACTGGAATGGTATCTTGCCCTGTGTGGATCTGCTCCGTCACCAGCCTTCTGTATTTCTAAATCGTATTTTTTCCCGTCTGAGTCCGTCCCATACGCATCCAGACAGATGGATCGTGCGCCTGCCAGCCGTTTCATGTCCCGCTGTGTCTCACAGTCAGTGATCATCAGATCTTTTTTACCCGTAATGATACGCAGCACAAATTCAGCTAAAGGGATATTGTCTTTAAGGAGACAGCGCATGAGGTCGTCATCAATCGGTCTCAGCTGCGCCAGACGCTGCAGATCTTCCTCATGCTGTTTTGCTGTTGACATGAATCCCACCTTCTTTCATTATGTATTTTTTGTAGACCTTTTTTCTAATTATCATACTATCACAGATCCTCCTTATTTTCAATCCATTCCTGTGGTCTGCAGTTCATATTCATGCTGCGAAGCTCCCGTTTATACTTATAAAAGCTCTTTCGTGAAATGCCTGCCTGTCTCATGGTTTCCTCATTTGTCAGGGAACCGCCAAATGATCTGTTGTGCCTGCGGATAATGTCTTTGGCATATCCTGCTTTCTTTGTCTCATAAGTCGTTCCTTTACGCTGTCCGATCTGCTTTCCATTCAACCGGGCTGTCTCGATTCCTTCTTTTGTTCTCTGGTGCAGGTCAGAAACTTCTTTCTGGGTCTGTTCAAATGCAATGCGTATCTGCTCCCTTGCAAGCTCCATCAGATATTTATTGACTCCGTCCAGGATCAGGTCTACCTTGTCGCCTGTCATGGTGAGCTGGTTTGCTACCGCCTTTTTGTACGTCTCCGTATTGATATGCGGCTCCTTTAAAAATACGAGCGATATGTCCTTATGGAATAATTCTTCATATAACCGGAACCCCTCTTCCGCATTTCTGCTCATGCGGCTCACGGAATCAAAGATTATTGTATCTCCCGTCTGCACCTTATCCAGAATCTTTTCGAGCTCTTTCCTGCCCTGAAATTTTGTTCCGGTATATACTTCCTTTACAATGACTGCATCAGGAAACGACGCTTTTATGTTACGCTCCTGTCTCTCTATGTTCTGTCTCTGGGTGGATATCCGGCAATAACCGTACTGCCTGTTCATGATGACACCCCTGTCACAAATTCCCCGGCAGCGCGATTTTCATACTCTGGCAGATAGGATAATGTATCATAATCTACAGATAATATATTACCCTGCGGCGAAAAGTGCAGGCTGACATTATTATCCCCGCATATATAAAGTACCACATCAGACGGGATATTCTTCTTTATATAATCACAGAACTGTCCCACTGTTATATTTACACCATGTTTCCAATATTTTGGATCATACTCATTCATAAGTTCCAGCCTCCTTATCTTCCCCATAATCAAGGATATCTTCTATCACATATCCTGTTTCTTCCAGAAGGATATTCAGCGCGAGTGTGACCGCGTCATCATATCCCCTGCCGTATTCATCTGTGGCATCGCAGCC
>CAJUMT010000299.1 GCA_910587495.1 uncultured Lachnospiraceae bacterium
GGCGGCGGGCTGGTAGGAATCGTCACTAAAACAGGTCCTGACTGGGCGCAGGTGGGGTCCATCAGCGACGATATGATCAATGTAAGCGCCATGTTCTTAAAAACCTCGGATCTGTGCTATGTGCGGGGTGATCTTCAGATGATGACGGAGGGGACTATGCAGCTTAATGAATTAAGAGATCCGGACGACGAAGTGGAACCGGGAGATAAAGTGGTGACTTCTCATACCAGCGCCAAATTCCATAAAGGGATATTGATCGGCTATGTGAATGAGATTGCTACGGACGCCAATAACCTGACCCGGTCCGGAAGCCTGACTCCGGCGGTGGATTTTGAACATTTAAGTACCGTACTGGTGATCACGGATTTAAAACAGCAGGTAGATACCGAATGAACAACCATGATCGGAGATAGTATATGAAGCGTAATATAGTGATTGTTTTATTGATCCTTATCTGTTTTCTTTTTCAGAGCACCGTATTTAAGACCCTGGCCATCGCTTCCATTAGTCCGAATCTTCTGATCATCCTTACTTCTTCCTTCGGATTTATGGGCGGAAAAAAAGAAGGGCTTTGGGTCGGGCTTCTCTGCGGGTTGTTGGAGGATATTTTTTACGGAAGATTTTTGGGAATGCACGCTGTGATCTATATGTACATAGGTTATGCGAACGGGTATTTCAACCAGATATTTTATGGGGAAGATATCAAACTTCCTCTGGCTCTGATCTCGGTCAGCGAGCTTATATACGGTATTGGTATGTATGCGGTCATGTTTATGATGAGAAGCCGTTTTGCGGTTTCTTATTATATGACGAGAATCATACTGCCGGAGCTTTTGTACACGATTGTCGTGACGCTGGTTCTCTATCGTCTGATTTATTTTATCAATCTAAAACTGGAAGATAAAGACGTAAGGAGTTGATGGATTGTTTGATGATTTAAAAGAGTCTTTTATAAATTTTGTAACCTCCAGGGTGTTTGTGCTGATGCTTTTGTTTCTGGCGTTTTTCGGCATATTGTTAGGGAGGGTGTTCCTGCTTCAGATTATTCACGGCGAAGATTATGCAGAAAGCTTTACCATGAAAATTAAAAAAGAGATTAATATCCCAAGCACCCGGGGAAAGATCTATGACTGCAACGGAAAGATTCTGGCAGATAATGTGTTGTCTTATTCAGTGACGATAGAAGATAACGGCACCTACCAGAATACGAGGGAAAAACACGCGACTCTGAATAAAATTATATCTAGAGCCGTTGAAATTATAGAGTCTCATGGAGACAGTATTATAAACGATTTTGGCATTATATATGAACATGGCAGATATGCCTTTACGCAGGAAGGCACAGCTTTGATGCGTTTTAAAGCTGATGTTTACGGACGTAAAACCATAGACGAACTGGAAGCGAAAGAAGCGGCGGCCACTGCGGAAGATATGATCGAATATCTGTGCAGGAAGTAAAAGTATTATATCTCTCCTGATGCTTATACGGGAGAACAGAGGAAGACTTTTGGCATTTCTGACGAAGCGCCTGCTCCGGAGCAGGTCTTAAAGCTGATTAATGTGCGGTATGCTATGGGGCTTAATGGATATAAGCGTTATGTGGCCACCACCATTGCATCAAATGTAAGCGACGCTACCATGGCGGAGATCCTGGAAAATATGGATATACTGCAGGGGGTGGATATTGCGCAGAACAGTTTAAGGGTATATCCGGATGCCAAGTATTTTGCCTCTTTGATCGGTTATATCGGGAAGCCTTCTCAGGAAGAGCTGGATGCTCTTTTAGTGGAAAATGAGAATTATGAAATGAATGATATCGTGGGTAAAGCCGGTATTGAGCAGTACATGGAAACTCAATTACAGGGTATCAAAGGTAACCGCACGATCTATGTAAACAGTGTAGGCAATGTGCTGGAGGTGGAGAACGAGACCCAGCCGGAATCAGGAAAAGATGTTTATCTTACAATTGACAAAGACCTGCAGATGGCAGTAACAGACATTCTGGAACAGCAGCTGGCGGGCGTCCTGCTTTCCAAGATACGCAATATTAAAGAGTATGTGCCTGCGCCTAACAGTTCGGCTGCGGCAATTGTAATTCCAATTTATGATGTGTATTATGCACTGCTGGACAATCATGTGATCGATACGGCCCATTTTAGCCAGGCGGATGCCACGGAGCTGGAAAAGTCTGTCCGGCAAAGATTTGATATGCGGCTTTCGGAGACATTGACGCGTATTATGTCGGAGCTTCAGTCGGACGCTCCTACGCCCTACAAAGATCTGCCGATGGATATGAAAAATTATATGAGCTATATCGTATCCACTGTTCTTATGGGCGATCGGAATATCCTGATGAAAGAGGCCGTTGACCGGACGGATGACGTCTACACGGCCTGGACCACGGATGAAGTGATCGGCCTGAAAGAATATTTAGAGTATGCCATTTCCCAGAACTGGGTGGACGTATCCGGGCTGGAAGTGGATTCTCCTTATCTGAATGCAGAAGAAATCTATCATGTTTTGATGGGATATATCCAGTCAGAGTTGGAACATGATGTCGATTTTCATAATATGCTGTATAAATATATCCTTTTGGATGATATTGTGACGGGAAAAGAAATCTGTTTACTCTTGTACGAACAGGGCGTTTTGGAGTATGATGGGGAAACAGTGGAAAAACTTCAGAATGGTTCCTATTCGTCTTATAATTTTATGCTGGATAAAATCCGGTCTTTGGAGATCACGCCTGCGCAGCTGGCTTTGGAACCTTGCAGCGCCGGGTGCGTGATTGTGGATCCGGATACCGGCGATACAAAAGCCTGCGTGACCTATCCGGGATATGACAACAACCGGCTGACTAATA
>CAJUMT010000300.1 GCA_910587495.1 uncultured Lachnospiraceae bacterium
TCTTCGGAGGCGCCTCTGGAATATACGCTGTATGAGATAGAATAAGCAGATGGAGAAAAGATGATGGCAACCATAAAAGATGTTGCAAAAGAAGCAGGGCTGACTGTAACAACGGTGTCCAGAATCCTGAACAACCGGGGATATATCAGTGACAGCGCAAGACAGAAAGTGGCGGATGCGATGAAAAAACTGAATTACCGTCCTAACGAAGTCGCGCGTTCTCTTCAGAACAGGAGTTCGAATATAATTGGACTGATTGTACCCCATATCAGGCATCCGTATTTTGCAGAAGCAATCAGCAACGTGGAAAATGAAGCTTATAAAAAAGGATATAAAATTTTATTGTGTAACTCGCAGTGCATGGACGAGAGAGAACGGGAGTATATAGAGATATGTTCCAGCAACCGTGTGGCGGGAATCATTCTTTTCAGCGGTCAGATTGCAGTAGATGCGTTTGTAAAGCTGGATGTGCCGGTGATCACCATTGAGCGTTTTCTGGACAACGGAACCGCATCGGTGGAATGCGACAACTATGAGGGCGGAAAGATTGCGGCCAGGAAACTGATCGCATGCGGATGCCGGCATCTGGTGCATGTGGGGAGCGTGAACAGGAATCTTCCCATGCCCGCGGATCTTCGTTCCCGGGGGTTCCAGGAGATCTGTGATCAGGAGGGTGTATCTTTTCTGGAAATGGTGACAGAGGAAGACCAGTTCAACAGTATGAATTATGCGAAGATGCTGGAGGGGATCCTGACGGACTATCCGGAGACAGACGGAATCTTTACGAACAATGATATCATTGCCGCGCAGGCGCTGCAGGTCTGTCACAGGCTGGGAATGTCCGTACCCGGCAGACTGAAGATCATCGGCTTTGATGATGTCAGTATTGCTTCACTGACCACGCCGATGCTGACGACGCTCCACCAGCCGATGAAGGAGATTGCGGAGACGGCAGTCGATCTGCTGGACCGTGCTTCAAAAGGGAAGCTGGTTGCCAGACGGACCGTGCTTCCGGTAACTTTGATCGAAAGAGAAACTACATAAAGAAAAATGGGGGCGTTGCAAAATAGATGAGTAATCATCTTGGAGCAGCGCTCCATTTTTGTGTTTAAAAACAGAAAACGGACTCCGAAGAGTCCGCAATCCATGGTATAATTAGATATGACTAAATATCTCAAATACCATAAAAATTATACCGAATTTGGCGAGCCTTATCAACTGGTTTTGCCATTAAGATTGGAAGGTTTGGTTCCTGATGATGATTCTGTCCGACTGCTGAGCCACGAACTGGAGGAATTGGATTATACATTGTTGTATCAGGCTTACTCTGCCAAAGGCAGAAATCCGGCAGTAGACCCTAAGACCATGTTCAAGATTCTGACCTGTGCTTATTCACAAAATATTTATTCATCCAGAAAGATTGAAATTGCCTGCAAAAGAGACATCAACCTTATGTGGCTGCTGGCAGGCAGGAAAGCTCCCGATCACAGCACAATCGCTCGTTTTCGTACCGACTTCCTTGCAGAAGCCTGTGAAGATCTTTTTTATCAGATGGTAAGCCGGCTCGAAAAAGCAGGTGAACTTTCTAAGGAAACCGTTTTTATTGACGGAACCAAACCGGAGGCATGCGCTAATAAATATACTTTTGTCTGGAGAAAGTCTGTTGGGAAATGGGAAGAAAAAATGCTGCGGAAGATTCAGGAATCAGTTGCGCTTTTGAATCAGGATTATTTCCAGTCTTTCCATGTTGATGAAGCGACAAGAAGCAAAGATCTCCAAAAAATCTGCCGTTTTCTTGATGGAATCTGTCTGGAACAGCGTACCGTGTTTGTACACGGAAAAGGAAAACGAAAAAGCAAAAATCAGAAGTATTATGAACTGTTCCACAGATTTTCAGAACGCCAAACGGTGTATGACTGGCATACGGCAAGTTTTCAAGGAAGAAATAATTACTGTAAAACCGACCCGGATGCGATCTTCATGCACATGAAGGATGACCATATGCGGAATGCCCAACTGAAGCCGGGATATAACGTTCAAATAGCGGTGGATAGTGAGTATATCGTAGCGACAGATATTTTTCAGGACAGAAATGATGTATGGACATTGATTCCATTTCTGAAAATGATGGAAGGAAAACTGGAGTTTCGCTATCCCAGTGTGACAGCGGATTCCGGTTATGAAAGCGAAGAAGCTTACAGTTACCTGAGAGAGAAGCAGCAAACACCATATATCAAACCACAGACATATGAAAAGTGGAAGAAGCGGAGTTTCAAACAGGATATCAGCAAACGGGAAAACATGGGATATGACACTGGTACAGACATTTATACTTGTCATGCTGGAAAAAAGCTGAAGCCGTTATACATAAAGAAGCAGAAAAGTAAAAGCGGCTATATGTCGGATGTAACGGTCTATGAATGTGAGGATTGTACGGGATGCGCTTACAGAGAAAAATGTAGCAAGGCAAAAGGGAATAAACGGCTGTATGTTTCAAAAAGTTTTCTGGAAAAGCGGCAGGAATCTTACGCAAACATTCTCAGTGAAAAAGGAATGTTGTACCGAATGAACCGTTCTATTCAGGTAGAAGGAGCGTTTGGAGTTCTGAAAAATGATTATGACTTCCAAAGATTTTTGCTCCGTGGAAAAACCAAGGTAAAACTGGAGATTCTTTTGCTTTGTATAGGATATAATATCAATAAACTTCATGCGAAAATCCAGAAAGAACGACTTGGGAGCCACCTGTTTCCATTGAAAAAAACGGCATAAAATAGGAATGTTTATTAAAGTACGTCAAAAATCCGGCAAAAGTCTTTTGAATGGAGCTTTTGCCGGATTTTTGTTTTTAAATGAAGCGAGGAT
>CAJUMT010000301.1 GCA_910587495.1 uncultured Lachnospiraceae bacterium
TGTGACGACAAATATCCTGAACCGGATTCGGGAGGTGCTGGAGTCAGAGCATCCGGACGTGGTGCTGGTCCATGGAGATACTTCTACCACCTTTGTGACGGCACTGGCATGCTTCTATCTGCAGATTCCGGTAGGACATGTGGAGGCCGGGCTTCGTACCTACAATATTTATTCTCCTTATCCGGAAGAATTTAACCGCCAGGCGGTGAGCATTATTTCTTCTTGGCATTTTGCACCAACGGAACTGTCAAAACAGAACCTTCTGAAGGAAGGAAAAGCAGAGGATACGATCTATGTGACCGGAAATACGGCGATCGATGCGCTGAAGACGACCGTCAGGAAGGATTATACCCATCCGGAGCTTACATGGGCAGCGGGAAGCCGTCTGATTCTGATCACGGCTCATCGGAGAGAGAATCTGGGAGAGCCGATGAAACATATGTTCCGTGCCATCCGCCGGGTATGCGACGAGCATCCGGATATCAAAGCCATCTATCCGATCCATATGAATCCGGCAGTCCGTGAGACTGCGGATGCGATTCTGGGAGGGGATGAGCGGATCCGGATTATCGAGCCGCTGGATGTGCTGGACTTCCACAATTTTCTGGCAAGAAGTTATCTGATCCTCACAGACAGCGGCGGGATTCAGGAGGAAGCGCCGTCTCTTGGAAAGCCGGTGCTGGTTATGCGGGATACGACAGAGCGCCCGGAGGGGATCGATGCCGGGACACTGAAGCTGGTGGGCACGGATGAGGAAGTGATCTATCATAATTTCCGGCTCCTTCTGGAAGATCAGGAAGTGTATGACCGGATGAGCCGGGCGAGCAATCCTTATGGAGACGGGTATGCCTGCAGGCGGATCGCGGATATATTGGAAGAGAAGTTATGAGTCTGTACTTTTTACTTTTTTTGCTGCTGGCAGTCGGAGCATTGGCAGAATGGTTCCTGCCTCATTATGAAAAACAAATATATGTTGTCTGTCTGGCGGCTATGACAGCATGTGTATGTCTTCGCTATGGCCAGGGAGTGGATTATATTACGTATCATGCATTATATGAGACAATTCCTCCGGTCATTGATCTTTCCAAGGGTTACATCTGCGGTTTTTATCCGGAGATTGGCTGGCGGCTGCTATGTGCGCTGTTTAAAGTATTGCGAGTGCCGTTCTGGGTTTTTTCGATGTTTTTGGGAGGCGCTGAGATGGCGCTGCTCCATAGATTTCTTAAAAAATATGTGCCTGCAAAAACAGCAGGGCTTTTTCTGATGTACCCGGTTCTGTTTCTTTCCTATCTGTTATCGGGGATGCGGCAGGGGCTGGCAATGTGCATTTTTTTGGGACTCCTGCTTCCGCTGTATATGGAAAAAAAATGGGGGGCGTATGTAGTTGGTGTACTGCTTGCCGCTTCTTTTCACCGGGTAGGATATGCATGGCTGATTCTGCCAGTCATATATTATCTGCCTGTATGGTTCATGGCGGCAGCAGTTGGCGGCGCATTTCTGGGAGGCTGCCTTTTGCAGATCAGTGTTTTTCAGGAAATGCTGCTTGCACGCTTTCCATCGTATCATCTTCGGCAGTTCCTGCAGGGCGGAGAGTTAAGCCTGTTTGCGGTTGGAGAACGTGTGATCAGTATGGGGATACTTCTGATACTGTATGGCTGGGTTGCAAAAAGAGACGGAGATGTATCCGGGACAGAAAAGCTGCTGCTGAAAGCATATTTGTGTGGTACTTGTTTTTATATGCTGATGTATGGGAGCTCTTATTACGCAAGCCGGTATTGTGTGATTTTCAAGGTTCTGGAGTGTGCAGTGCTGACATGTTTGTTTGTTGACCGAGACAAAATTGTAAAAGCATCTGCTGCTTTCTTTTTCTGCCTGACATTGCTTTTGAGTATAAAAAATCTAAATGCGGTTATACAGCAGACTTACTATTATGATCCGGATATAATAAAGATATGGAACATACCATATGTATCTGTTTTTCAGAAGGATGCAATTCTGCAGTATTATCCTTATGAGGAACGGCTTAAGGAGATATATGACAATAACATTGAAGATCAGCAGTTGTGGGTGATTGAAGGATGAAGAAAAAAAGGATAATGTGTTCAGGAATGCTGACAGTTGTCTGTGGGTTCTTTGGCATGTTTCAGATTTTATACTTAAATGTAGATAATTATTTACTTTCCCTGGTAATAAACAGGTTATTTGACAATGATAATTATTGCATGTTTGTAAATCCGGTTATTTGCTGGGTTGGGGGAGTATTTCGGACAATATTTCCTGACGCTGATGGATTTTTGATATTGACCAGATTACTTTTGCTGGCGGGTATATGGTGTACAGCATTTCTGATGACAAATATTTTTCAGAGTTATGGCGGACTGCTCTGTGGATATTTAATCATATTTTTACTGGTAGTGAATTCCAGCTTGTTTTTTGACTATTTCACAATCTGGGCGGCTTTTTTTTTCAATGTTGGCATGCTTTTACTGCTGTTCCAGATGCGGTGTGAAGAAAGCAGAAGTCAGATAATTTTGGGAACCATATTTATTTCATGTGGTTTTATGTGGCGGATAGAATCTGCACTTTTATTAATGCCTTTTCTATTGCTGGATTTATTTGTCTGTATTGTTTTTTTGCCAGAGGATCGGAATAATCGTTTCAGGATGATAAAAAGGACATGCAGGATTTTTCTGCCTTCTGTTATTTGTGTCAGCATGTTATGTGTTCTTGATTTTGGATATAAACATTCAGAAAAATACGCAGAGGCAGTAGAATATAATAACGCATTAAGTACAATGCTGGATTTCCCCACAGAAGATTATGAGAATGTAAA
>CAJUMT010000302.1 GCA_910587495.1 uncultured Lachnospiraceae bacterium
GAGATGGAAAAACTGCTTAAGTGCTGCTACTATGATACAGACGTAGATTTCTAAATTGGACGGAAAATAATTTAGATTTTGCACCTGCTGCCGTCACTGGCAGCAGGTGTTTTTAAGAAACTTATTAAAACTTAGACTAGGAGATATTCTGCATGAAAAGAGAACTGCTGCAATCTGTTATTAATACATTGAAGGAGAAAAAACCTCTGATCATTGTCTGTGTCCTGGCAAGTTCGGGTTCTACACCAAGAGGTTCCGGCGCTACGATGCTTGTCTTTGAAGACGGTCATACAGAAGGGACAATCGGTGGCGGAGCGGTAGAACACGCCGCGGAGCTTCACGCGAAAAAACTGTTACAGGACAAAGTATCCGATACGGTAGGCTATTGCCTGAATAAAAATGATGTGGCGGATCTTGGAATGATATGCGGGGGAGACGTTACGGTATATTTCCAGTATCTGAACGGAAAAGAAGCGCTTCCTATGTTTGAATACCTGGAAGAAGCTTACCGCCGGAACAGAGAATCTTGGTTAATTCGGAAGATAGAAAACAAAACGGTGACTTCCATGGGCGTCTATGATAAGGAAGGCCTGCATTTTGGAGAAGGAATTGCCTCAGACAAGCTTAAGTCTCTTGTCAAGCCGGTCGCCGTCTATCTCCAAGGAGAACCGGCCTATTATGCGGAGCCAGTGGCGCAGGCGGGCATTGTCTATGTGTTTGGCGGAGGCCATGTATCTCAGGAGCTGGTTCCGATGCTGGCACATGTACATTTTCCGGTGGTTGTATTTGAGGATAGAGAAGCATTTGCCAATCCGGCACTTTTTCCGGGAGCTTATAAGGTGATCCAGGGAGATTTTAAAGATATTTTTGCTTCTGTTACCTTGTCGGAGCAGGATTATGTAGTGATTATGACCCGTGGGCATCAGGCTGATTTTGGAGTTCTTGCCCAGGCATTGAAGAAACCTTTAAGCTACATTGGATGTATTGGAAGCCGCAGCAAGATAGCAGCTACAAAAGAGCGGCTGAAAGCGCTTGGATTTCCTGACGATTGTTACGACAGGGTTCATTCACCCATTGGCATTGATATCAAAGGAGAGACACCTGAGGAAATTGCAGTCAGTATTACTGCAGAACTGATTCTTCACAGAGCTTCTTTGAACCCAGATATTTGATGTATAACAATTCAAAAGTCTGCATCTATGCTTTTGATTGTTGCCTTACCCATTATTTGTGCATAAAAAGCGGGGACCATGTATGTGGCTCCCGCTTTTTATGCACAGGATATTTGTCATTTTCATATCTTATAAAATATAATCCTTTTGTTAGGGAGGTTTTTGCGAAAATGACATGCCGGGAGATGATTATGTCCGACGACTATATTGACTATATATGGAAAGGCGATACCAGAATACTACTTCCATATTTGGAATCTATGGGTATGTGTGTCCAATATATTAATCCTGATTTTATGGCTCTTTATGTCGATCGGGCTTCCATAGGAGTGGCACAAAGACTGCTGGTAGGGGATTTCGCGCTTCCTAACTGTCATACACTATTGAATCCGGAGAGTTTGGAGCAGACAGGAATACTTGCGATTCAGAACCAGCCTGCTTTAGGGCTGAAAGGTACAGGTGTGATTATAGGGTTTATGGATTCCGGCATAGCGCTGGAAAATGATGTGTTCCGTACAAAGGACGGTCGAACCCGCGTACTGGAATTGTGGGACCAGACAGACCAGACCGGTACGCCTCCTGAAGATATTCAGTTCGGAAGCGTCTACAGCGCCAAACAAATTGACGAAATGCTTGCAGAAGGACGGGCAAGTTTGCCTGGCGCCGACGAGATTGGCCATGGAACGAAAGTAGCAGCCATTGCCGCGGGTTCTGAATCAGAGGACGGGCAGTTTTTTGGCGCGGCTCCGGAATCAGATATTGCTTTTGTAAAACTAAAACAGGCGAAACCATATATTCGGCAGATCCAGCAGATTCCCCAGAATGCAGTGGCTTATGAAGAATCTGATATTATGCTGGCAGTCCGATATCTGGATATGCTTGCACTGAGAGAAAATAAGCCGCTGGTGCTTTGTATCGCGTTAGGAAGCAATGCAGGAGGCCATACAGGTTCCACACCTCTTGGCATGTACCTGAATGAATTTGCCAGGGATGTAGGGCGGGCAATCGTGGTAGCCGCCGGGAATGAGGGGAATCAAGGACACCACTTTTATGGAGTGGTTCCAAGTACGCCAGGGTATTTGGATGTTGAGCTGCGGGTGGGAGAAGAAGAAGAAAAAGAAGGATTTCAGCTGAATCTTTGGGGGAATGCACCGGGAATATTTTCCGCCCAGGTGATTTCTCCGTCCGGAGAGATCATTCCCCGTTCTTACCAGGGTACGCTGGACAGACGGCGGTATGATTTTGTATTTGAGAATACAGTATTGGATGTGCAGTATGAACTTTCGGAAATTATATCCGGCGATGAGCGGCTTTTGTTCACATTCCGTCATCCTACCCAGGGGGTCTGGAGGCTTCGCATTTTCTCTTCAGGCAATTTGGAGAACAGTTTTCACATGTGGCTGCCGGTGAGCGATTTTATAAGCTCGGGCACTTATTTTCTGCGTCCGGACCCCAATACGACGATTACGGAACCGGGCAATGCGAACTATGTGCTGACTATGGGAGGATACGACAGCGGAACATCCGGAGATCGGAAGAGCGT
>CAJUMT010000303.1 GCA_910587495.1 uncultured Lachnospiraceae bacterium
ATAATGAAATACTCTGTTTCCTGCTTTTTACATTGCCATATTATAAGTACAGCCATCAGCAGAAATACCGTCAGAACAGGAACTATCCATTTCCTGTGAACGCTTTTCCCAGTTATGGTTTTTTCCATTTTTTCATATCCCTTATCCTTGCATAACAATCACCAGTGCCAGAGCTATGATACCAGCTATGAAAGCCAGCGAAACTTTAACCGGAGAACGCTCCCCACTTTTCCAGTCAGAAAACAAGCTGCTCTCATCATCCATGCACTTCCGTCCGTTTCGGTTCCAAAGCATAAAATGGTAAGCCGCAGAAATAAGGTCTATGGCTCCAAAAATCATCACAAGGTTACGCACCAGAAAAATGACCATGCTCAAAGATACCGAATCTCCTCCGCTCCCCAACATAATATCTCCCCATATAAAGCGAATGACGGTCATAATTACAGCGATGAAAAGGCAGATGAAACCTGCTGCCCCATACTGTCTTGCTTTCAGTTTTTCGCTGGTTTCCGGTTTTGGGGAAAATCTGTTAATCATGTCCTGTTCCTCCTCTGATAGTTACGCAGTGAGATATTTTGCTTCATTACCGTAGTAAAATATTTATCCAATCTGCACCGAAATTTATTCTTTCGTGAAACCGTAATAAGTGCCAGTAGCCATATTGGCAATATCAAGGTATGTGCCATCCTGCAAAAAGAAACCGAGATAGGATGAAATCGTATCTTCGGAAAGCTGCTCCTTACCACGCGGCATAAAGGAGTTGTTTACACAGGAAAAGCAGACAAAGTTATCCAGCGTGTATTCTGAATTGCTGGAGATCACTTGCCTGATCTTTCTTTCTGTTATACCGTAATCAGAAAACTCCGTTGTCAAATAGTTGATGGCATCCTGCCCAACATGAAATTCATAAGTCCCTACAAAATAATTGTCGTCCGTTTCCCCCTCCGTCTGAAACCAATGGAATGTCTTGTCTGTACCAAATACCCATTGTGAGTCATCGTCCCCGGAAAGCCAGGAAGTACCTGCCAGCAGATCCGGGGATTGTGATGCTGTATGTGGGGCGAGCATGATTGCAGCCACGGTCAAAACACATATAACACCGATCAGTCCAGCCAAAACAAGAGGGAGCTTTGACTTTTTAGCGGGCTGTATTTCTGCCGAAGGCATTTCCGGTTCCAGTTCCAGAGGCTTGCCCTCTAATTTGTCTACCACCATTTTATCAAAACGCTCTACGTTTTCCATGTTCTTCGTTGAAACAGAAATCAGCTTTGTATCTCCGCTGTAATAAGTGTAGACCATAACTTTAGGATTGGGATTTTGTAAAGCGGCAGTATATCTTTGTTCCAAGGTGTCAGCCAGCGGGGGACTCAGTAGCGCGCCTCCGATAGCAGCATCTATTTTCTCCCCGGTAGTATCGCCTTTCACTTTTCTGGCAGTGATTGCCGACAATGTGACTTTTTGGGATGGACGCCACATTGGATAAAATGTAATGTCCTGGCCGTCCACTTTAATGCGCGGGCGCTTCTGCGCATAGAAAGACCAGACAAAAAACAAAAGGAAAATTCCGATAAAGCCTATAAAAAGCAGATAGGCGCCATCCTGCATAAGAGCTGGCCGTATGAAATCCAGGTTGATGAACCATATCATCACCGCAGCCATAAGGGCGCTAAAGATTCGCAGGACAATCATTTTCGTTCTCTTTTTCATCCGTACTTCAAAAGACATTTTCGTTACCTCCGCCAATCTTATTTACATCATCTGCTTTGGGGCAAACGGAAAGCTCTGTTTCCATTTCTGCAAGGGCTTTCTGCACCTCCGGATTCTTAATTTTAGGCTGGATGCTTTTCAGCAGGGTAAGGCATTCCTGGTTCCGCCCCATTTCTTTCAGCAGGGAAATCTTATGTACCGAAATGTAATCGTTCAAGGGGATGCCGCCATATACAAGCATGATGCCTGTATCTTTTTTTAATTCCGTTTCGCACTGTTCCATCTCTTTCAGGTAGTCCTCCGCACTGCCCCCGGACTTCCAGACTGCATAGGCCGTGTTCCATCGGGCGACTATTCGCCTCTGGTGCAAATAAATACAGAAGATGTTTATTAAAAACCAGGTGATATCGACTGAACCCATAAAGCCCAGGGTAAACTGCCAGCTTAATGTCACGCCTACCCATCCAAGCCACAGCATCACCGCCAGTGAAACAAAGAAAAAGAAAACCGTTTTTAGATGCCTGTTCAAATTGGATCGGCTGATCGTCAAAAGGAAGAACATCAGCATCACAAAAGCGATAAGGACCATAAAGGGCAGATACTTATAATCCCTTTCCAGGTCAAATGCTATCCCCAAAGAAATCATGAGAACACATCTCAAAAAAACTCCGATAAGTCCTCTTTTATTTTTCAACCAAGTTCACCTCTGATCATTGTTCAATAAAATATTTTCCTCCATCGCAGACGCAAACCATATCTTCGGTCAGGATCTTAAGATACAGGTCAGTCAGTATCCCAGGAGGCACTAAATCCGGTAATTTCAAAAAACGGCATATAAAAATGGAAGTGTCCGTTATGGGTGTCAATGTTCCAGCCTCCTTTGAGAGCAATCACCGATCCCCGATACATCCAGCCGGTTTCGTTCTCCACTCCAACAGGATAGCCGTCCCGCAGATGATACCATACCGGCAGGGTGATC
>CAJUMT010000304.1 GCA_910587495.1 uncultured Lachnospiraceae bacterium
GGAGGGATACAATAATAAAATAGATTCTGCAGGTTCGGGAACAGACGGAAGTATGCAAAAGATGCCCCAGATTGTCATTATCGTAGATGAGTTGGCAGATCTTATGATGGTGGCTTCCGGGGAAGTGGAAGACGCCATCTGCCGCTTGGCACAGTTGGCCCGGGCGGCAGGGATTCATCTGATTATCGCTACCCAGAGGCCTTCTGTTAATGTCATCACCGGACTGATCAAGGCGAATATGCCCTCCAGGATCGCATTTGCCGTGTCTTCCGGCGTGGATTCCAGGACAATCCTGGATATGGTAGGCGCAGAGAAACTGTTAGGAAAAGGCGATATGTTGTTTTCACCTTACGGAGTTCCCAAACCTATGCGGGTGCAGGGCGCTTTTGTGTCTGATTCGGAGGTCAGCGCGGTGGTGGAATTTTTAAGCAGTCAAAACAGTGGCCTTTCAGAGGCGGAAGAACAAATAGCTGAACAGATAAAACAAGTGCAGGCGGCTGTAGAAAGCGCGTCTGTTCCTGATACAGAAGGGGGCGGAAACAATCGGGATGTACTTTTTGCCGATGCCGGCAGATTTATCATTGACAAAGACAAAGCTTCGATCGGTATGCTGCAGAGATGGTTTAAAGTAGGATTTAACCGCGCGGCCAGAATTATGGATCAACTGGCGGAGGCGGGTGTTGTAGGAGAAGAAGAAGGGACAAAGCCAAGGAAAGTTCTTATGTCTATGGAAGAGTTTGAAATGCTGTTGGAAAAACGCGGATGAAAGGAAGAACTTTTATTATGAAATGCCAGAAATGCGGGATCGATATTCCTGACGGAAAGGTTTACTGCATAAGATGCGGAACCGCCGTTCAGATGGTCCCGGATTACGATCCGGAAGAAGATTTTACCGTAGGGAAAGAAGAGCAGGAATCCGAGGGAACGGATTTTCCGGTTAAAAGAAGCGGGCGCCTGCTGAAATATGGAGCTGCCTGTATATGTCTGATCATTTTAGGAAGGATGGCTTTTGATGCTGCTTATGGTTACGCAAAACCGGAGGAAACCATAGCGGAACCAGAGGAAGAAGAGGAAATACTTCCTCCTCCCGAAAAGCCGGAGTTTAGTATCCGACCGGGCAGATATGATTATGCGCCTCTTTTGTCCATTTCCCATGAAGGAAATGAGGAAGGTTCTATATATTATACTACCAACGGTTCCACACCGGATACGCAGAGTAATCTTTATGAAGGCCCTTTCGAGATTGGAGAAGGAAAGATGATACTCAGGGCTGTCTTCATACGTTCTGACGGAATACAGAGCGAGGAAGCAGACGGAACTTATGAAGTTGTATTTGATTATCCTGATGAACCAATTTTTGATATACCCGGCGGATCGTATCCTGACAGCTTTTATGTTACGCTGACAACAGAACCCGGCTGTAAAATTTATTATACGACCAATGGGGAGGAGCCAAACGTATCGTCCAGTGTATACAGCGGGAAAATTTATATTCCTTTTGGGCTTACAGTACTTCAGGCTGTGGCTGTGGATGAGGACGGGGAGATGAGTGGAATCATGGAGGCAATCTACACTGTGTCGGAAAATTCTTCCAGCGAAAATCCAGAATTAGACAACATGGAGGAAAAGGCGGATGGAATTCCATAAATTTTTGTTGAAAAACACATAGGAATAGATTATTATAAGAATAATGAGTTGTGGTCAATGACAGACTGCAAAATATAGGAGGAAGCCATATGTTTAAGATTTTAGAGGCAGAGCAGCTCTCTGCAGCCGTCTACAAACAAGTAATTTATGCCCCGAGAGTGGCAAAGTCCTGTGAGCCAGGACAGTTTATTATTGTAAGAGTGGATGAGGCAGGAGAACGTATTCCGCTTACAATCTGCGATTATGACAGAGAAGCAGGCACGATCACGCTTGCGTTTCAGCCCATCGGCGTGTCTACCCATAAGTTGGTGGCATTAAAGGCAGGAGATGAGATCGCGGATTTTGTCGGGCCTTTAGGACGTCCATCAGAACTGGTTACAGACGATCTGGAAGAAGTGAAAAAGAAAAAGATCGTATTTATTGCAGGCGGCGTCGGCACTGCTCCTGTATATCCGCAGGCCAAATGGCTGCATGACCACGGCATCGAGTGCGATATCATTGTCGGTGCAAGAACGAAAGATCTTCTGATTCTTGAAGAAGAGATGAGCAAAGTAGGTAATCTGTATCTGTGTACAGACGATGGCAGCTATGGATTTCACGGCGTCGGTACGGCGATGCTGGAGAAACTCGTAAGCGAAGGCCATCACTATGACCTGTGTGTTGCCATCGGACCGATGATTATGATGAAATTCGCCTGTCTGACGACAAAGAAACTGGGGATACCCACTATTGTCAGCATGAATCCGATCATGGTAGACGGAACAGGTATGTGCGGCGCTTGTCGTGTGCTTGTGGGAGATGAAGTTAAATTTGCCTGTGTGGACGGACCAGAATTTGACGGTCACAAAATAGATTTTGAACAGGCCATGAAGCGTTCGGCTATGTATAAGACAGAAGAGGGAAGACGTCTTTTGAAATATCAGGAAGGACAGACGCATCATGGCGGCTGTGGAAATTGCGGAGGTGATAAATAATGGCAGAAGTGTTAAAAAGAGTACCGGTCA
>CAJUMT010000305.1 GCA_910587495.1 uncultured Lachnospiraceae bacterium
CCGCCTGCCGCGTATCCTTTTTATGAGGCGGATTCCCGTTGGGAAGCATCCAGATTTCGTCCAGGCCATACTGTTCATAGGCCTGCTTCGCCAAAAGCAGATGCGCATTGTGAACCGGATCGAACGTGCCTCCCATTATTCCGATCTTTTTCTTATTCTCGTCCATACGAACTCCGTTATGATTTGGGCAGAATGATTTTTTTCTTATCATCCTTACCTTCTCTATATAATACAATCTTTTTCCCGATGACCTGTACAACCTGGGAACGGGTCCGTTCCGCCAAAAGCGCCGCAAGCTCCCGCGGATCGTCCATACAGTTTTGCAGCACGCTGATTTTAATCAGCTCTCTGGCATCTAATGCCTCTTTCACCGCCCCTGTAAGCTCCGGCGTCAAACTGTTCTTCCCGATCTGAAAGATCGGGTCTGTCACCTGTGCCAGACTTTTCAAATAGGCTCTTTGTTTGCTCGTCATGATCTAACTCCTCTATTTATAGTACTCAAACGCCAATCCATACATCCTTACTGTATCCCCTTCCTGAATCCCCGCTTTTTCCAGGTCGTCCAGGATTCCCGTGTCTTTCAAAAACCGCTGAAAAAACGCAAATCCTTTTTCCGAATCCAGGTTCGTATACCCTAACATTTTCTCAATCCTCGGTCCTTCTACAATATAGGTATTGGCCTCCTCTGCGGATTTTTCCACTGTATACGGAAGATTCTCCCTGACAAACATATCCTCCGGAAAAAATTCCTGCTCGAATACCACAGGCTTGTCCTCCATAGTATGAAGGATTCCCTGGATATGATACATCAGTTCTTTTAGTCCCTGTCCGCTGACCGCGGAAATGGGAAATACGCGGATCCCTTTCGGCTCAAATTCCTTCCGTATAGTTTCCACCGGATTCTGCCCGGCGTCCCAGATGGCATCAATCTTATTGGCTGCAATCACCTGCGGTCTTGCGGCAATTTCGGGATTATAGGCTTCCAGTTCCTTATTAATAGCGTAAATATCCGCAATCGGGTCGCGGCCTTCTACGGACGCCGCGTCCACCATATGGATAATAACTTTCGTACGTTCGATATGGCGCAAAAAATCAAGTCCCAGTCCTACACCCTCGGAAGCGCCTTCGATCAGTCCCGGGATATCAGCGATTACAAATCCTCCTCCATCCAGGTCTACCACGCCCAGATTGGGAGTCAGTGTCGTAAAATGATAATTCGCAATCTTAGGCTGGGCATTGGTCACTCTGGACAAAAGGGTGGACTTTCCCACATTAGGAAATCCCACCAGCCCCACATCCGCGATCACTTTCAGCTCCAACTGCACTTCTAACTCCTGCGCCGGCTGTCCGGGCTTGGCGTACTTAGGCACCTGCATGGTGGAAGTGGCAAAATGCTGGTTGCCAATACCTCCTTTACCGCCCTGCAGGACGATCTGACGGCAATTGTCGGCAGACATATCCGCGATCACCTTGCCGCTCTCGGCGTCTTTGATCACTGTGCCTTCAGGCACCTTCAGTATAATATCTTCGCCGCTTTTGCCGTGGCAGTTGCGCCTGCCGCCCTCCTGGCCGTCCTGAGCTGCGTATTTACGTCTATGGCGGTAATCAGTCAGGGTATTCAGTCCCTTATCCACTTCAAAGATAACGTCCCCGCCTTTGCCGCCGTCTCCGCCATCCGGTCCGCCGTCCGGCACAAAAAGTTCCCGCCGGAAACTCACATGGCCGTCTCCGCCTTTCCCTGAGCGGATGATGATCTTTGCTCTGTCTGCAAACATATACTGTCTCCTTATATAAGAGAAGGCCTCAAATCATTCGACTTGAAGCCTTGGTTCATGCGGATTATTCTGCTACAGGAACGATGGAAACTTGCTTCCTGTCTCTGCCTTTTCTCTCAAAACGGACAACGCCGTCTGTCAGCGCAAATAATGTGTCGTCTCCGCCGCGTCCAACATTCACGCCCGGATGGATCTTGGTTCCACGCTGTCTGTAAAGGATGTTTCCTGCTTTTACGAACTGGCCGTCCGCTCTCTTTGCGCCAAGCCTTTTCGCTTCAGAATCTCTGCCGTTCTTTGTAGAACCGACACCTTTTTTGTGTGCGAACATCTGAAGATTCATATTTAACATAGGTCTGCACCTCCTGAATCATGCTATATTAACAGTTATTTGTTGATCTTTTCAATCTTAACAGCGGTATACTGCTGTCTATGACCATTCTTTTTATGATATCCAGTTTTCCTCTTGTACTTGTAAACAATGACTTTCTTTGCTTTTCCGTCACCGATTACAGATGCTTCCACGGTAGCTCCTGCCACCACCGGAGTACCCACGGTAAGAGCGTCGTCGCAGACTGCAAGAACCTGGTCAAACACATAGTTAGAACCAGCCTCCGCGCCTAATTTTTCAACACGGATCACATCACCTTCGGATACTTTATACTGTTTACCACCTGTTGCAATAATCGCGTACATATGGCACCTCCTAAATCATTACTCGCTGGCTTCGGCGCTGCAAACACGCAGACTTATAGCCCCACCACGCGGCATCTGTAATATCCTACCACAAAGAACCATAGGTGTCAAGCGTGTTTTCACTTTATTCCACGACAAACGCATGAATGTGTTTTACAACCAAACCCATATATCTGATATAT
>CAJUMT010000306.1 GCA_910587495.1 uncultured Lachnospiraceae bacterium
AAGAGAGCAGTATGGATAGGATAGAAATATTTCTTCGTGTGTAGTTTTGAAGGTGCATGTTTTAAATATGTATAATGTAAATAGTTCCGTATGTCCTGTACAGACGGAGCTTTTTTTTGCGTTTAAATATGCTTTCCAACTATTTATAGGCATTTGCTGGAACAGCCGGATTCAGGAAGATATAAATAAAATGGTTTCCGATGGGTGCAGATAAAAATAGTTGGTAAATATGTTTACAAATCTCCTTATAAATGATATAATTGAATCGTCATATAAGGAGGTTTCTTATGGAAGATATCAAATCGCCATCCTCCGTTACGATTGGGGAACTTTCCCGATTAGTCAAAGAATTCGAAGAGAAGATACAAAACGGCACGGAAGATCCAGATCGTTTTTTAACCATCTATGAAATTGAGGAACTTTGGAGTCGGCTAATAGGAGATACCAATGTTTTATATTCGGATATGCTTCAGACAATTATCCGAAACATTGATGAAAAGGAGTTGATACGTAGAAAAAAAGGGAGTTCCAAGCCAGAGGAATAAAATTGCGCACTCACAGGCGCGCAGAGCGGCTCATTTATACAATTCATGGCCCTCTCCATTATGATAGGGCTATGCTGATTCCAGAAACCCCGGAATCTAAGGAGGCGCTTCTGAAAAACGCGCATGCGAAAAGTGTTTTCCCTCTGGATGACGCGCTTGGGATTTCCAGGCTTCCTTTTAAAATGACCCCAGCACTTATGCTCCGATGTGCCTATTGGGCTCAAAACCAATGTTCATACCAAACTGCCGAGAATGTCATTCGGGATACTTATGGCATGGAAATCAATGATGATACGATTAGACATGTGACGAATTGCATAGGCCGGGTGATATTCGAGGAGGACTGCAGGAAGACGGATCGTCTGTTCCAAAAGCAGAAAAGCGGAATGCTGGATTTTAAAAATAACAAGAAAGGGATCCTTTATATCGAAGCGGACGGTGCCGCGCTGAATACAAGGCACAAAAATGAGGAGGGCTCGACATGGCGGGAGAATAAGCTTGGAGTCGTCTATTCCTCTGATCACATTTATTATTGGAAGAACAAAAAAGGGGAGCGCCAGCATCAGATAGAAAAAAGAGAGTATGTTTCCTATGTTGGAGCCGCGAGCGAGTTTGGCAGGCATCTCTACCGGTGCGCGGTTGAGAACGGTTACGGCAGCTATCAGGAAACGGTGGTTCTCAGTGATGGGGCGGCGTGGATTGCAAATATGGCGGAAGAACTGTTCCCTGATGCGCAGCACATTCTTGACCTGTACCATTTGAAAGAAAACGTGCATGCTTTTTCCAAAATCAAGTTCGGAATGAAAGAAGACAAATACATTCCGTGGGCAGAAGAGATGTCTGACCTGCTTGAAAACGGGCTGACGGATCAGGCTCTAAGAAAATTGGATCCCGATGAAACCTATACGAATTGCGTCAATCTATACCACTACATTTCCATGCATAGAGGCCACATCAATTATCCCGAATATAAGGCGAAAGGATATTTCTGTGGAAGCGGTGCAATAGAAAGCGGAAACAAAATCGTTTTACAGAAACGACTAAAACAAGCTGGCATGCGGTGGGAACCGCAAACGGCTCAGTATCTTCTTACTTTGAAAACCAAATATGAAAGCGGACGATGGGAGCGGGATGTTGTTGATTTTATCAAAGGGCATCTCAGTTATTTAAAGCAGAATTGACGAAGGCATACGCATCAAAAAAGCGTATGCCTTTTCTTTATCAGAACCTAAAAACCAACAAAAATTATCTGCACCCGTTTCCGATATTATTCTGGACAAGAGGAGGAATATCCGGTATCATTATCTTGCAGGGCTTGATATGTCCAGTGGATACATATGTTTGATTGAAGTATTTTGAAATGAAAGGAAATAATGCAAAATGAAAAAAATAGTGAAAAACGGAAGGATTTTTACGGAGGCGGAGGATTATCAGGCGGATATCCTGATCGAGGATGAGAAGATCGTGTGTATTGGAACAGATATTTCAGACGCAGACGCAGAAGCCATCGATGCGGCCGGCTGTTATGTACTTCCGGGGGCTGTGGATGTACATACCCATATGGATCTGGATGTGGGGATTTCCAGGGCGGTTGACGATTTTTATGATGGCACCGTGGCGGCGGTCTGCGGAGGAACGACGTCCATTGTGGACCATATGGCCTTCGGGCCGGCGGGAATCCCGTTACATTATCAGTTTGACGTATACCGGAAGCTGGCAGAGGGAAAGGCGGTCATTGATTATGGATTTCACGGGACAGCGCAGCATGTAGACGCAGAGATCCTGGCAGAGCTGGAGACTATGGCGGCGGACGGAATCCCCAGCGTAAAGGCGTATCTGACCTATGGCTTTAAGCTCAATGATGCAGATGTTCTGCAGATCCTGCGGAAAATGAAAGAGATCAACGGGATCACTGCATTTCACTGCGAGAATCATGATGTCGTGGAATTCCTGAAGCAAAAGCATAAAAGCGAAGGAAAAACCTCTCCGATCTGGCATGCAAAAAGCCGTCCAAACCTGGCGGAAGCGGAAGCGGTAGAACGTGTTCTCAAGCTGGCTAGGATGGCGGACGACGCTCCGGTATATA
>CAJUMT010000307.1 GCA_910587495.1 uncultured Lachnospiraceae bacterium
CTTCCGATCTCGAACCGACGCTTTTTCTTCTTCCATCACCCGAATCGGAACAATCTCCGGTTTGCAGAACAGAGGATTCTGACGCACCATCAGCTTCATCTGGTAAAGGGATTCCATATTTCGACGGGTGATCACTTCCCTCGGCATCCCGTCCGCATAGACCGTACCGTCCTTCAACATAACAATCCGCTGGCAGAAGCGGGAAGCCATATTGATATCATGGAGTACCGCCAGAATAGTCATATGTTCCTCCTGGTTCAACTTTGTAATCAGCTCCATCACTTCAATCTGATGATGAATATCCAGCGCCGACGTAGGCTCGTCCAGTAAAATCACCTTCGTCTTCTGGGCGATCGCCCGCGCCAGGATCACCCGCTGCCGCTCTCCGCCGCTTAACTCATTATAATACCGCTCCCGAAAAACCAGCGTGTTCGTCGCCCGCATGGCGTCCTCTACGATCTCATAATCCTCTTTCCCTTCCCTTTTTCCCAGGCTCATATAAGGGTTACGCCCCATCATCACAATATCTTCCACCGTAAAATCATATTCCACATGATAGGACTGCGGCACCACCGCCATAAGCCTTGCCCGCTCCTTCGCTTTAAGCGCTGCATTGTCCCTGCCGCACACCGTGATCTTCCCCCGTTTCACCGGCATAAGTCCTGATATGCACTTGATGAGCGTAGACTTTCCCGTTCCGTTCGACCCGATCAGGCCCACAAATTCCCCTTCCTCCACGGACAGGGTAATGTCTTTTAGTACTTCTCTTAGCCCATACCCTGCCGCCACATTTTCAAAGCCGATCATCTCTTTGCCCATCTTATCCCCTCTTCATCTTCCGCAAAAGATACACAAAAAACGGCCCGCCGCAAAGAGACGTAATAATCCCCACCGGTATCTCCCACGTCGCCATACTTCTCGCCGCCGTATCGCATATAATCAGGAAAGTTCCCCCAAACAAAAGCGACATCGGCATCAGCACTCTGTGCTTAGGCCCCGCCACCATGCGCACCATATGCGGAACCACCAGTCCCACGAATCCGATAATTCCTGTAACTGAAATCACTGCTGCCGTAATCACCGTTGACGCAAACAACACCTTCTTTTTCACAAATTCCACATTTACGCCCAGCTGCACCGCCGTATCCTCTCCGGTCAGCATAATGTCCAGTTCTCTGGCGGAGGTAAACAGAAGCACAATGCCCACAAGCACATATGGCAGCACCACCAGCGTCTGGTTCCATCCTTTCCCGTTTAAACTTCCCATGGTCCAGAACATAATCTGATCCATGCTCTGCTTGTTCAGAATCATGATGACTGACATGGCGGCAGAAAGTGTCTGGCTTACAGCGATTCCCGACAAAAGCAGCGTCGCCACCGGCACCTTATTCCCCACTTTCGAGATACTGTATACCAGCCATATAGTCAAAAAAGCGCCTGCAAATGCCAACAGCATCGTACCAAAATGAAATACAATCCCGATAGCAGCACCCAACGCCGCCCCGGATGATACGCCCAGCACAAACGGATCCGCCATAGGATTTTTAAAGATCCCCTGAAAGCCCGCGCCGCATACCGCCAGTGAAGCGCCGGCCAGAAACCCCAGGACAACCCTGGGCAGGCGAACGTCTTTGATGATCAAAATACTCCCTTCCGAAATCCCTTCTATACTCACATGCAGATGCAGCACTTCATGGAGCAGTATCCTGCTGGCGTCCTCAAAAGAGATCGCCGCGATCCCCGTCACTGTACATACATATAAAATGACCAGGCAAAAAAGGACGGACAGAAAAATTCCCCAGTTTTTGTTTATCTTTTTCATTGGTTACACTTTCTTATATTAAAAGCGTTCCGGATAAATCTTTTCCGCCAGGAGCCGTACACCTTCCACGATCCGAGGGCCAGGCCTTGCCACCAGTTCCGAATCAGGTGAATTTTCTTCTATATAGATAATATCCCCATTTTTGATGCAGTCAAGCCCGCTGATTCCGGCCATCCCGGCCAGCTCTTCCGGCGTAGAATGCATGGAAATATATATATCCGGGTTCTTTTCGATAATCACTTCCAAAGACACCTGCGGCCATGCCTCCCCGCCGTCCGCAGCAATATTAAATACATTCACTTTATTTAATACATCATCCAGAAGAGACCCGGGTCCCGCGCTGTAATAATCGCCCAGATCGAGAAATACTGACTTATAAGTACTTAACGGCGCCAGCGCAATCATCACTTCGTCTAAATCTTTTTCCATAGAATCAACCAGGGCTTTCGCATTCTCATCCAGGTTCAATACTTGTCCCATCAAAAGGATCAGGTCTTCTGTTTCCTGGATACTGTTAGCCGTATAAGTAACCACCTTTGTCCCTGCCGCCTCTATCTGCTGTTTTATGCTGTCTTCCAGGTATTCTGTAAAAATTACATCCGGGTCTTTGGAGATAATCAGCTCCGCATTGGGCGTGCAGTAATTGCCGATGGATTCTACTGCCTGCGCTTCCTTGGGATATGTGCAGTAATCTGTCCTTCCCACCATGCGTTCTCCTGCACCTATGGCAAATAGGATCTCCGTATTGGCAGGCGTCAAAGATATGATCCGTTCTGGCTCTTCCTCTATGACGATCTCGTTGCC
>CAJUMT010000308.1 GCA_910587495.1 uncultured Lachnospiraceae bacterium
ATTCTGCCGGGGAACTCTTCGAGGAAGAGCTTAAGAAAATCGGGTGAAAAAAATTTAAAAAAGTGTCGCATTTAATATTGACATTTTCAAAATAATAAAAATATTGTATTATCTATTGACATATAACATTATCTACTATATAATATTTCCGAAAAGTTTATAAAAATTTAATCCCGTTTTAAACACTTGACAAAATAATAAACGGCTGAAATCCTTTGTTTATGGGAATTTCAGCCGTTTTTGCTTCTTCGGGTTTGTTGTATGGAAAACCTATCCTGAAATTTTTTTAATTTTTTTATTTAATTCTTTTGGCTGGTAATACTGCCTGTCCAGCTGCAGGCCGAATACTGCGTTCAGGGCGGTGAGAACCTGCGACCCTGTATAAATAGATTTGTAGCACATATCTTCAATATTAGTTACCGCCATGTTCTGCATGGTTTCTATGACTGGCCCAATGGGGAAGTGCATTCCTTTGTCATCCAGCTTCTTTTCCAACAGGCGGTAAATCAACAGTGCGGTGTAACAGATCATAAAGTGTGCCGTGATATGCTCTCTGGTATGATGGAATACAGGCCTGCCGGAGAAGTCTGTTTTCATAATTCGGAAGCAGTCCTCTATTTTATAGCGCTGTGAACTGATGCTTACAATCTCTTTTGCACTTTCGTCAAGGTTTGTGGCTATGGCGTAGTAGCCGTCGTATTTTTCCTCTTCATCGATCCGCGCCTGGTCAATGCCGTATGATTTCTCTGTCTTTCCTTCATCAGAACTGTTTTCAATCCTTTTAATAAACCGTGTTACATCATTGGGGCCTTTTTTATAGGTTTCAGGATCCATGTTTTTTAACAGCTTCTCCGCCCGTTCTATCTGACGGTTCCGTATGGTTCTCTGGTACTCCATCATTTTGCGTGAAAAGGTGATAATGACTGACTGGGGAACCATGGCAGGTGATTTTACCCGTTTCTTTTTCCCGTTCTTTAAAATTTTTTCTTCATAAAATCCCAGATCTATAGCCTTGTCTGCGGGAATGGTCTTATATGCCCTGTCAAGGTAGAGGGGCCTTTTGTCCGGATCGGATTTGTCAAACTCTTTCAGCGATCTGACGGACACAGGGGAGTCGTCTGATAAAAGGCGGTAGTCATAATCGTTAAAAACTGCCTGTTTTAAATCAGCAGAAAGCTTTTTGACTGACTGGGTAACAATAAAAGCCCTCCCGCCCATGGAGTTGAAATTTCTTATATTCAAGGAGCCAAGCCCCGCATCAGCACAGTAAATGAATTTTTTGCCATGAAGCATTTTTGTAAGCTTCTTTTCCAGGGGGACTGCGGTGGTCTGTTCATTGTCAGATCCGGAGGCAAGGCACATCGTCAGGGGGATCCCGTCAGCGTCCATAAACAGTCCCATCTCCACTAAGGGTGCGGGCTGATGCTGTTTGGAGATTCCGTATTTGCGAAAACCCTTTACCAGTTCTCCCGTAACTTCGTCAAGATAATCTTCATCCGGCGATTCCGTCTCAAAATAAAAGTTGGTGCAGTCATAATAGCATACCGAAGTGTTTCTTCTGACGATGCCGCAGCTGGAATCATACAGACGGGAAATGTATTCGTCATAATGGGCTGCCATAATATCCAGCGTGCGGTGTATATGCTGATAGTCAAAGGAGGGCTGCTCATAATAACGGTTAAGGTGCTTGAGGCTGTTAAGCTTGGATCCGGGATATAAAATGCGGTCATAGACAAGAAAGCGGTTTACAAGGTCAGGGTCAAAGGTGATCCTGGAATCAGCGGTGACCTCTTTAAAAAAGGAGCCAACAGCCAGCTGGTGGTAAAGCTGCTGGAGAAAAAAGTAGCCAATATTGAGGCTGGAGCTGGAAGAAGCAGAATTATTGGTGATTTTAATTTTCTCATTAAAATCAATTTTAACCTCCATGGAAACCCTGCCTTCTTTTTCTTCCCTGTTATATTTGGCGACCTGTTCCCTGGCATAAGCGAGAGGATCATCCGTAATCATAAGCAGTTCAGAATGTTTTCCGATACGTGCAATATTTTTGGTTGTTGTCTTAGAACCGATACGGAAACCTTTCTGGATAAAGTATGTGGGGTCTTTTGATTTTTTGTCATAATTAAGTTTCATGCCTTTATTATAACGCATTCTGTGTGTGAAGTCAACACCGTACATCTCCGTACAACAAATAAATTTCAAAATTTGACAAAAAAAATAAGCCTTGACTGGCTTAAATAAAGGATTCTATAAAATTTAGATATTACGTAAATGTTTAAAACCCGGTCTGCATCAACCGGGAAGATCTGTACGGTGAGCCTGCGGCCGGGAGACGCTTTAAGGGAGTGGTGTGGCTTCAGGGTTGCATCGAATTCCCGCAACAAAATTTTTAAAAATGTATTGCAATTATCGTGACATCTGATATAATAAAAAGGTATACGAAATCTGCTAACGAAAGAGGCGCAAAAGCAGAATCAGTTCCCTTAGTTAAATAGATATAACAGGAGCCTCCTAAGTTTTAGTTGAGTTCGTTACTTTCTGCTAACGAAAGAGGCACAAAAGCAGAATCAGTTCCCT
>CAJUMT010000309.1 GCA_910587495.1 uncultured Lachnospiraceae bacterium
GGCATGGTTAAACCTGGGTTCATGTTCCAGCTTATGAATGTTCAGGGGAGCGTGGAGCAAAGGGATATTCCGCTTTTTCCAGTATTTCTGGTAAGCTGTCACAGCCTTTTGCTTTCCGTCCTCATCCCCCTCCTCACAGGCATCTGCCAGTTCATCCTCATATTCCCAGGCCATGTCTTTTGGATCATTTTCTTCCCATGCGTATAGACCACCGGAAGTTTTGCCCTTTCGTATCCCGATGATATCCCCTTCTCCGGGGGCAAGAAAAAATCCCAGATATCTTCCCTCCCAATGAAGAAGCTCCAATGGCCGCAGATAACCGCTGGTGACTAACAGGTCTGCCATGTGCCGGTAAATATCCCGGATAGGAGATGGAAGCTTTACATGAAGCCGCTTCTCTGCCGCCAGAATTTCATCCTCTGAATAACATTTCCACTTTTTCAAGCCTTCCATATGCTTCGGGCTGATAAATTGCCGGAGTATCCTCAGTTCCTTTTCGGTTGCATACATAGTTTTCACCTTTTAAACAGGCCCGCTGCCCGCATTTCCTTTTCTTTTTCTTCCATCCGTTTCCTGCCCTGCCCGTTCCATGACCAGAACAGCATCCCGGTTTTTTCTTCCACCCGTTCTGCAAAGGAGTAGGGAACCGGCTCCTCCGTGATCAGCCCATATTTCTGCTGGGCGCTGAAAGATAGAACCAGCAGGGTCTTCTCCGGATTCGTATAAGCATAAACCACATAATTCTCTGGCCCTGCATTCTTTCCGGACATCTCTACCCTTAAAAGCTCTGCTTTTGACGAGATGGGAACCAGCCACTCCTCCATTCTTTGACGGACTTTCCGCAGTTCGTCCAGTTTCCTCGGCAGAGAGCAGCCGATATAAAAAGGAGAAAGTTCCTCTGTCATCCGGGTCTGATGCAGCTCCCACCAATCCCTCATTACCTTATCCAGCACATGTTGGATAATAACAATATCCCAATAAAAGCATTGTTTCGAGAAATACTGATCACGTGCGCTTTTTCTTATCACCTCTGATTTCGGCTTTTCATCCTGCACTTCGCCGTAAATGTTGACCCCGTTCCGCTCCCAGCTATAAACCGACGCATAGGGGTCTTTTCGGTAGATCCCACATCCCCGACGGGTTCTTTCCATGGCCTCCACCAGCAGGTACTGTCCGCTCCAGTGGAGTTCCTCCAGGCGGCAGAAATAGGTGTCTTTCTTTTCACATGCATAGTCGCCCAGCACCAGATAAAGCTCTCTTAGAGGCTGTGGCAGCTTATAGTTCAGCCGCTGCTCCACTGCATCTATTTCTTCCTCCGTGTAAATCTTGCCTGCGGCCAGTTTAGGCTGCCAGCAGAACTCCTTTATCAGTTCCAATTCTTCACGGATGGAGTATAATGGGCGTATTTCAAATTCAGGTTTTTCTTTTTTCAAAAACATAGTCCAACTCTCCCTCATATATTTTTAAAGATCACAAACAACCTAACAGTTTTGCAGCATATTCTTCCGGGAGGATCGCATACTGACGATATTCTTCCTGGAGAGCCGGATACTGCTCCGGTGTAGCAGACAGCGCAGCTTTCAGCCCATTTTGAATGCGTTCTATAAACTGCCGGAACAGCGGTGTCTGGTAAACCTGTTCCTGTGCGTTCATTACGTCTGATGCTTTATTGGATGGGAGCGGCGTATTGGTAAGATCAATAAAGGCATCCGCCAGCATATTCAGCATTTCCTCCATTTCCGCAAAATCCACGTCCTGTTCATATTCCTCATATTCTTCAAAATCCAGCCTCACACCGCTGATTGCAACCACTTCCATCAAAAGAACAGAAAGCCATGTGAGTATCTGCCATTCACAGGTGCTTCCCCAGGGAATATCTATATGTTTTTCATAAAATTCCGCCTGTGCATCGGTTATTTCTTCCCCTACATTATAATTGAGGGTAGCAGCATAGAGATTATTGGCAAAATCCTGAAAATCGGACGGTGCTTTCCTGCCTTCCAGATAATCCCAAAGTATGTCAAGAGCCTCCTGAAGAATGGCCGGAACCGTCCTGCACCTGTCTGCCAGCCCCTGGCGAATCGTATGTAAATATGGTTCCAGAATCAGAAGATTCCCCAAAAGCCGTGAATGGCTGCTGCTGTCCGCAAAAGCATCCTCAGCCATATCCTGAAAGCCCATGATCCAGTTGGCTGCCTTTGGCCCGTTCAGTGATGAAAAATCTGTATCGAGAGTGTATTTCATAGGTTCCTCCTTGCAATCCTTTCTTTTTCCATAAAAATTCCTCTTCGTCAAATTTGCTTTATCAACTCATATGTTTATCTTGCACCCTTGCACAGTCTTTACAACGCCCTAACTCATCTAATTCCAGTTTACAAAGTGTTTTTGATAGTTCTCTGTAAATCGCTTTGTTTTCAAGAGTACTGCAAAAATCACCCTGTTCTATTACAGGACTATAGCCTTTATGTCCACAGATACAACAGATATTTATGTACTTTTTAGCAGATCGGTTCC
>CAJUMT010000310.1 GCA_910587495.1 uncultured Lachnospiraceae bacterium
CCCGGACAGCTTTCCGGCGGCATGAAGCAAAGAGTGGCCATTGCCCGCACATTGGCGGCAGGTCCGGAAGTCCTTTTAATGGACGAGCCTTTTGGTGCATTGGACGCCCAGACCCGCGTAGTTATGCAGGAGCTTTTAGCTGATGTAAGCCGTAAAATGAAAACAACCATACTTTTTATCACCCATGATATTGACGAAGCCATCCTCTTGGGCAGCCGGATCTATGTGATGAGCCGCAGGCCAGGCACGATTCGGGAAATACTTCCGGTGGAACTGTCGGGAGAACGCAATCACAGCATCCTGACCGACCCGGAATTTCTCAGGCTGAAAGCCGGTATCATGGAAATGCTCTGGCAGGAAAGCCATGACGCAGCGCTGGGCCGTTAAACGGCATAAAACAACATCAAAACTTTAGTTAGGAGAATCCATCAATGAAAAGATTATTTGCAGCATTACTAATCGTATCCCTTCTGGGAACCTCACTTACAGGGTGCGGTAAATCCTCCGTTTCCGAGGAAGCTTCCTCCGCACCCGCACCTTCCGACAGCAGCAGTTCTGAGGCAAGCAATACCCAAAGCGACCTGATCCCTTTTAAAGCTGCTTTTTGTACCTGGGCAGGCTATGCACCCTTATTTATTGCGAAAGAAAAGGGTTATTTCGCAGAAAAAGGCTATGACTGCGAGATTATCATTATGGAAGACGAGTCTACTTATGGGGCTGCATTTGTATCGGACAGTATTCAAATGTTAGGGCAGGTCCTTGACCGGGATATCATCCAGTACGGCGCAGGCGCTCCGGAACAATATGTATGCACCATGGACTGTTCTACAGGCGGTGACGGCCTGGTAGCCACGGCGGAAATCCAGAGTGTGGATGATCTGGCGGGAAAAACAGTAGCGCTGGATAAGTCTGCCACTTCTTATTTCTTCTTCCTGCAAATACTGGCGGACAGCAATATCACAGAAGATGAGATCAACATTGTAGAAATGGGAAATGACGAAGCAGGACAGGCTTTCATCGCAGGACAGGTAGACGCCGCCATCACATGGGAACCGGCGCTTAGTAACTGTGGAGAGCGGGAAGGCGGACATATACTGGTCTCCTCCGCAGACTACCCCAAAGCCATCATCGACGTGCTTACCGTGAGCAGTACCTTCGCCGAGAAACATCCGGATTTCTACGATGTCGCAGAAGAATGCTGGTATCAGGCAGTAGACTATCTGAATGAAAATTTCGAGGACGGATGCGCGATCATGGCTAAAGGGCTTGATCTGGAAGTAGAAGATGTAAAAGCCGAGTGTTCCGGCATCACTTTTTACGGAAGAGAAGAAAATGCTGCTTTCAATGATCTGAATGCAGAGGACAATATAAAAGATATCGCGCAGATGGCCGCTGGTTTCTGGGTGGAAAAAGACCTTATGGAGCATGACGACCTGACAGGCTTCTTTCCCACGCTGGATACGAATCAATAAATAACGGAAACTCCCGTAAGACCGGCTGATCCTGCGGGAGTTTCTTTTTTTGTCTTCTTACATTTCCAGATATGCCAGAATTTCTTCCAAAGGATGAAATCCCTTGATGGTCTGGAAAACTTTTTCTTTGTTCATCACAAGCATAGTCGGGACGTGCGTCACTCCGAACCGTTCGGCAAGCTGCGGATCCTCGTCGATGTTTACCTTACAGAACTTCACATCGCACGCCTCGTCTGCCGCCCGTATCAGAACCGGAAGCTGTGCCTTACAGGGCGTACACCAGTCCGCGTAAAATTCCAGCAGTACCGGTTGATCCGCCTCTGTCACTTCAGTCTGAAAATTGTCTCTGGTAATCTTCCTGATTTCCATTGGCACTCTCCTTTCTGAGTTACACAATAGAAGTATACCCAGCTTGCATACAGGATAGGCAGGAAGTTGTACCCAGCTGCCTTGCAAAGCCTGTGTTATTTCTGGGAATATACACGGATCACCGACGCAACCTGACGAATCATGGACATTTCGCCAAAAATCATAAGAGCATCATGCAAATGACGTTTTTCCACTTTATCCGTAATGACAACCAGTTCTGCCACGCCGTCCACAGATACTTTCTGAAGCACCTGGTTGATGCTTACGCCGTTGTTGCCGAGCACTCCGGCGATGCCTGCCAGGATACCGGGTCTGTCTTCTACCAAAAGACGCAGGAAATATCTGTGCTTGGATTCTCCCACCGATTTCATGGGCAGGTCTTTATAACAGCTGCACCCGATTCGCCCGCAGCAGCCATACTGCATATTCCGGGCAGTGGCGATCACGTCGCCCACAACAGCGCTGGCTGTGGGAAACTCTCCTGCGCCCCGTCCCTGGAACATGGCATCATCCACCGCGTCCCCATGGACAAATACAGCGTTAAAGGAGTCATTTACTTTCGCCAGCGGATGGGTAGACGGGATCATCATGGGAAATACGCCCACTTCCATCTCGTTATTTATATTCCTTGCAACACCCAAAAGCTTTAC
>CAJUMT010000311.1 GCA_910587495.1 uncultured Lachnospiraceae bacterium
TCTTTCCCTGACAAACTTCACAGGGCACATACACATCCGGCAGGAAATGCATCTCTATCTTCAATATACCATCACCTGCGCAGGCCTCGCAGCGTCCCCCCTTGACATTAAAACTGAACCGTCCTTTCTTGTATCCTTTCGCCTTGGCGTCAGATGTGGAAGCAAAAAGATCCCGGATCATATCAAATACCCCTGTGTAAGTGGCAGGATTGGAACGAGGCGTACGCCCGATGGGAGACTGATCTATGCATATAACCTTATCTAATTGCTCCATCCCTTCTATGCTTCTGTGTTTTCCCGGAATAGTCCTGGCCCGATTCAACTGCTTTGCCAGGCTTTTGTACAGAATCTCATTGACCAGAGAACTTTTCCCTGAACCTGATACGCCAGTCACACAGGTAAGGACGCCTAACGGGAAACTCACGTCTATATTTTTCAGATTGTTTTCTTTAGCTCCTTTTACAATCATCCATCCTGTGGGAATCCGTCTCTTTAACGGCACCGGAATACTGATCCTCCCGCTTAGATAGGCGCCTGTGACAGAAGCCGGATTAGCCATAAGTTCTTTTGCTGTCCCCGTGGCCACTACCTGACCTCCGTGTTCCCCTGCACCCGGGCCAATATCCACAATATAGTCCGCCGCCAGCATGGTGTCTTCATCATGTTCCACCACAATCACCGTATTACCCAAATCTTTCAAATGCCTTAAAGTATTCAAAAGCTTATCGTTGTCCCGTTGATGCAGTCCAATACTGGGTTCGTCCAAAATATATGCCACCCCAACCAGGCCCGAGCCGATCTGGGTAGCCAGGCGGATTCTCTGTGCTTCACCGCCGGAAAGTGTTCCGGTCGCTCTGGTCAAAGATAAATAGTTAAGTCCCACATCCATAAGGAACTGGATACGCGCCTTAATCTCCCTTAATATCTGCTCCCCGATCAAAAGCTGCTGTTCTGTCAGAGACATGTCCGCCAAAAAAGCCTGCAAATCCTGGACAGACTGATTTGTTACGTCATATATATTCTTATCACAGACCGTCACCGCAAGAGAACCGGGCTTTAATCTCTGCCCCTTGCAGGAACGGCAGGGGGTGATCCTCATGAAGCTCTCATATTCCTGCTTCATGGTATCAGAACTGGTTTCTCTGTAACGACGCTCCGAATTTTTGATCAGGCCTTCAAAAGCCACCGGATAAACGCCTTCTCCTCTCTGTCCTTTATAATGCACTGCCACCTCATGACCGTCTGTTCCATGTATCAGTATATACTGTATCTCTTCCGGAAGATCCTGATATGGCGTTGACAGGTCAAAATGGTATTCCCTCGACAAAGCGCTTAAAATCGCATGAGTAAAACTGGAAGGATCTGTACAGGATTGCCAGCCCATGACCTGAATTGCTCCCTCAGCTATACTAAGCGACTTGTCCGGTATGATCAAATCCTCATCAAATTCCATTTTATAACCAAGCCCCGCACAGGCAGGGCATGCGCCGAAAGGATTGTTAAAAGAAAAGCTCCGCGGTTCTACTTCCTCAATACTGACACCGCAGTCCGGGCAGGCATAGCTGGAACTTAAGGTCATCAGTTCCCCGCTCTCGATTAACTCCACTACCAAAAGCCCTTCCGAAAGTCCAAGTACTGTTTCGATAGAATCCGACAGTCTTTTTTCAATCCCCGGCTTTATGATCAGACGGTCCACAACAATCTCAATCAGATGTTTGTTATTTTTTTCAAGTTTAATTTCCTCGGACAGCTCATAGATATGCCCATCAATTTTTACACGGACAAAACCACTCTTTCGCGCCCTTTCCAAAAGCTTTGTATGTTCCCCTTTTCGGCTTTTAACCACTGGGGCCAAAAGCTGTATCTTAGACCGTTCGGGCAGCGTCATGATCTGATCCACCATCTGATCAATACTCTGCTTTTTAATCTCCCGACCGCATTTTGGACAGTGCGGTATCCCGATCCTCGCATAAAGCAGCCGAAAATAATCATAAATTTCCGTCACTGTGCCCACTGTAGACCTGGGGTTCCGGTTCGTGGACTTCTGGTCAATGGATATGGCCGGAGACAACCCCTCAATGCTCTCCACATCAGGTTTTTCCATCTGCCCGAGAAACTGTCTCGCATAAGAGGACAAAGACTCCATATACCTTCTCTGCCCTTCTGCATAAATCGTATCAAACGCCAGGGAGGACTTACCTGAACCGCTCAAGCCGGTCAGCACTACAAGTTCATTCCTAGGTATTTCCAGATCAATATTTTTCAGGTTATGCTCACTGGCTCCCCTGATCTTAATAAATTTCCTTCTCTCTTCCATCATCTGTCTCTCATCTCCTGCAATTACTTTTCCGTATCCATCCGCATATTATAACATAGCGCGAAAAAAAAGTACAGGGATAATATGAACATCCTTCAATAAGTCTTTTGGCCTAAATCTTGAAAATCTGGTATAATAAACGGGGAAT
>CAJUMT010000312.1 GCA_910587495.1 uncultured Lachnospiraceae bacterium
CGCCGCTGCTTCTGCCGCCGCCTGCGCTTCCGCCGCTGCCTGCGCCGCCGCCGCTTCTGCTGCCGCCTGGTCGGCCGCCGCCTGTGTCCGTATACCGTCTGCTCCAAACACCAGCATCCCGCTTAAAAGCAGTGCCATACAAGCAGTCTTTCTGTATTTTTTCATAAACTCTCCTGATCTTTCTTTCGGCTTTTCATCTATAAAGTTCTTCTCTATCCGCGCCGCGTCAACGGCAGAATACATACACCTCTATCCACGCTGTATCAGCAGCAGAAATACATGCCTCTGCCTCCGCAGCAGCAGAAATTGCAGACCGTATAGGCCATACACATCCGGCAGCAGGCGCCGTTATCCATAACTGTCATTCCCCCATAGGGCGAACTCATCTGATCATACCAGCTCCCGCCGCCTTCAAGCTGATGCAACAGTGCCTGATACTCCATACGGTTCGGCTCTAATTCCACTGCACGCCTTGCGTGCTCCAGCGCAATCACATTATTCCCCAGTCCATTGTTGGCAATAGCGCTTACATAGTACCACCTGGAACCTTTCGTGTTCATGCTCGAAAGTACATGCAGCGCTTCTTTATACCTGCCGCCGCGGATATAATTCATGGCTGCGTTCAGATAATTGGTATAATCGTCGCCCTGTCCGGCCGCACTGCTCTGGTATCCTCCGTAGCCTCCAAAACCACCGTAACCGTTCGCGCCGCCATACCCCTGTTCTTTTTCTTTCATAATCTGGTCGTAGGCGGCCTGTACCTGCTTGAATCTTTCCTCTGCCTGCGCAGCATTTGGATTGTTTACATTAGCGTCCGGATGATATTTCCGGCTAAGGCTTCTGTATGCCTTTTTAATTTCCTCATCTGAGGCGTTTCTTGGAATCCCCAGCACTTCATATGGATCTGTCATCATGAATCCCTATCCGTTCCCTTTCTCCTGCACCGGATCTGCCCATAACGCGTCCACACTCCGGCGTATAATATATTTCGCAGGATCGCTGCATCCTCCAACACAGGCAGCGTCTCAAATGCACGGGAAGTCTCGGCCATCATCATTTTCAACATCTGCTGGCATTCCTGCTCAAAAGTATCTTTTTTGTAAAGTTCTGCCAGAGGATTGTATCTCCCCTTCTTCAGGTCATCCTCTATATCCTCATAGGCGTCCATCAAATAAATAAATTTACCGAAGAAAAAGCCCATACGTCTGAGCCTTTCCTCCCATGCATCTCTACGAAAAACAAACAGTTGTGATAAAATCTCGCCAAAGATGCCGGCGGCCCTGTCAATATTGTACACATTATCTTTTTCCAAGACACGAAGCTCCTTTAAAAGCCGCGCCGTTTTTTTTATCTTTCCGCCGTATTGATTTTTCAGCTTCTTCATCCTTCCTTTCAGAAAGGCAGCCAGAAAAAGCCCCTGAAACTTATGCTCATCCTGCCAGTCATCCAGACATTTATAATAAGTCAGGATCACATTCATATCCGCCGCATAATCAAAATATGGATTCTCTCTGTAAGGATGTCTTTGAAGCGGATGCGCCAGGCACCGTACCTTTCCTGCTTTTGTATACGGTTCATAAAGGCCGGTAAGTAAAAGCGCAAGAAACGTCATATCAAAGCTCAGGGTCATCTGCCCAAGCCTTCCATGGCGCTTCTTTAAGCTTCTGCACAGGCCGCAGTAACTGGCACGGTATGTCTCATATTCTCTTATTCTAAGCTCCGGCTTATGTACGACGATATATCCGAACATAAACTAGCTCCTCCTCTGAAACTCACAACTGCATTTAGGGCAGCGAACCATAATCCTTCCCTTCCCTTTTGGAATCCGTATCTTCTGTCTGCACTGCGGACAAGTGTAAATCCGATGAAACTTACGTTCTTCCATAAGCTTTTTCTGCTGTTCTGACCATCTGCGCATTCTTGCTGTCAGGTCCAAATATCTTCGATTCTCCTTATAACGAGCCTGATAGTTCTTAGACAGCGACCGAAAATAAGAATAAAACAAAAGGACCCATGCAAGCACATACAAAAGATTGCTGCGTGCAAAAATATTTATAAGTATACATACGACAGCCCCACACAATAGAAACCTGGAAAATTCATCCTGGCCGTACCTTCCCTGCATAAAACGATAAAATTTTTCTCTCATAAATTATGGACTCCTTCTACCTTAAGAATGCATGGATTTCATTTATTTTTTCCATGGCGTCCCGACAACCAAGCTCATAGACCGCCTGCACTTTTTTAGGATTTTTCTCCATCCTTCCCATCTGGGGATCCCGGCTTGGACGCACAAGCAGAACTTCTCCTTCTTTCTCCAGGCGCGCAAGTTCTGCAAGAGTCTGATTATACTTCATATACCGTTCTTCCATCGCCTGTATAAAAGCCGGATATCTACGATATACTTTTCGGGCAATT
>CAJUMT010000313.1 GCA_910587495.1 uncultured Lachnospiraceae bacterium
CTTACAGATGGCGTAGAGGCGGCACTGGACGAGGCAGACCGGGAAGCCGCAGAGAACAGCAGAAGAATGACCCATGAGGAAGTGTTTGGGAGCCTTCGGGGAAAAATAAATGTATGATAAGAAATACAGATTACGTTACCTGCCGCTTTTTTATGAGGATCTTGATGAAAAGATAACGTATATTGCTGAAAAGCTGAAAAACCCCAAAGCTGCCGGTGATTTGTTGGATAAAGTTGAGAAAGCCATACTTGACCGGCTTCCGGTGGCAGAATCCTTTGAGCCATATCATTCGACCCGAGAGAGGAAATATACCTGTTACCGCATCTATGTTGATAATTTTATCATCTATTATGTAGTGATTGATAATGATGAGGTTTCCCCAATTATGGAAGTGATGAGGTCTCTTTATAACAGACAGAATTAACGCAGGCTGATATAATACTTATAGAAGCTGTTGCAAAATTCAGATATCATACAAAATATGAGGGTTGCTGCCTGGCTCATGAATGAGATGGGAAAATAGTCCGGCGGCGCCGAACAGTTCCAGGAAGAGGAGCGTATGAAGAAAATTGATATGGAAAGTTGGGACAGAAGGGAGTTGTATGAATTTTTCTCCGGCATGTCCTGGCCTTTTTACAGCGTGACATTTCAGGTGGATGTTACGGAAGTGTATCAGTATGCGAAGCGGGAAGGGCTGTCCTTCTATTATGCCTTGGTCTGGCTCTGCACGAAAGCATTTAATCAGGTGGAGAATTTCCGCTATACGGTCCGGGAGAAGGAAGTGTGGCTTCTGGACGAGCGGATTCCCAGCTTTACGGACTTGAAAAAGGGCGCGGCGCAGTTTCATATCGTGACCATGCCCGGCGGAGAGGATCTGGCGGCGTTCTGCCGGGAGGCGAAGGCAAGAAGCGCGGCGCAGACCTCCTTTGTGGACGCCTCTTCGGAGACCGACGAGCTGATTTATTTTTCCTGCCTTCCCTGGCTTGAGCTGACGGGCCTGACCAATGAACGGGATTTTGATCCCGATGACAGTGTGCCGCGGATCGCCTGGGGGAAATACACGGAGCAACAGGGCAGGAAGAAGCTGGGCATGTCCCTGGAACTGAACCACCGATTTGCGGATGGGTATCATGTGGGGCGGTTTTATGAGGCGCTTATGGAAGAGATCGCTCATCTATGTGCAGAAAAAACAGCTGGGAGCGCAGGAGACGTATTTTTATGAAATGTATCATCATTTATGAATCCACTCACCACGGGAATCCCAAAAAACTTGTGGATGCAATTGCGGCAAGGGCATCCAACCGAAGAAAAGATTATTGGCGCTGTGGCGTTTTACGGTAAAATAGGCGGGAAACAGCAATGAAAAAAGGGAAGACATCACTGCTTTTTGTTCGTAATATAAATGTAAGCATCCTCAAGCGTTGCCTCACAGGAACGGCATTCTATTTGAGGCGGCGCTTCGCTGATAAGTTTCATTTGTACTTCGTCCCCTGCATACTGCTTTGATGAAACGTGATATTTTTTTTCCAATGCTCTCGCCGCTGTTTCGTCCTTTACTTTACAAATCCAAACATGGCCCTTTGCCTGCGCCAGCAGTTCTTTCATGTTTCCTGCGTATAGAAATTTTCCTTTTTTCATGACTGCAAGCTGACTGCAGGTCGCCGCCAGATCTTCCACCACATGAGTTGAAAACAAGACGGTACGTCCCTCTGAAAAATCAACCAGCAGATTCCGGATACGGATACGTTCTTCCGGATCTAATCCGGTTGTGGGTTCATCGACAATTAAAAATTCCGGCTCATGTAAAAGAGCCTGCACAAGTCCGACTCTCCGTTTCATGCCGCCGGATAATTGTTTCATTTTCTTTTTGCGATGCGCGGATAGGCTGGTCTTTTCCAGATAGTACCTGATGCGTTTTTTACAGGTCTCTTTGGGGATGCCGGACAAGTCCCCTATATATTCCAGACATTCTTGCACGGTCAGACCTGGGTACAGGTCGATCTCCTGGGGCAGATATCCTATTTTCCTCTGTATTTTTTCATAATTTCCTTCGCTGTAGCGTATGCCGTCCAGAGATACGGTTCCGCCGGTTGGCGATAATACCGTTGTAAGTACCCGCATCAATGTTGTTTTTCCTGCGCCGTTTTCTCCTAACAGACCGAAGATTCCCTTTGGGATTTCCAAATCAGCATGATGGATCGCTGTCACTTTATTTTTAAATGTTACCATTAAATCTTTTATCTTAATTCCCATAACTTTAACCTCTTTTTTTAATAACTCAACTTTCCCAGCAGATATTTTCAAACAAGGTCTGTATAAATGCCGCCTG
>CAJUMT010000314.1 GCA_910587495.1 uncultured Lachnospiraceae bacterium
GTTCAGACGTGTGCTCTTCCGATCTCGGTTATCGGTTTGATCCGTTCTGGACTGCTGCAAGATAAGATGGCGGACTGACCGACAGTCCGGACTGTTACTTTCGGATGATGTAAGTGTATCAAAAGTTGTCAGAATAAGATAACGCGCAGTTTGAATGCCGATATTCTTGATTCCGGTTTCAAAAACCGGTTTTAAAATGCAAATATTCATGATAGATAGTAATATTTGCGAAAGTCAGCATCTTGTAACATTGCGTGACTCTATATTACCAAAATTAATGTCTGGTGAACTTGACATCTAAACTGTTCATAAACTCGAAAACGGCCTTGCCGTTTCCTCGTTACCGCCGCTATCCGGAGAATTGCCAATTTTCAGACTGTGATGCGGCGGTAAATTCTCATTGCTTCTATAGTGCTCATATGATACAATTGTACTACAAATTCATTGGAGGTGCAATATGGCTACATTACAAATACGTATTGATGATACAATTAAAAAGCAGGCAGATATGCTGTTCTCCAGTCTGGGACTGGATACATCAACAGCGATTCGTATTTTTTTAAATGCTGCTATCGAAAACGCAGGTATTCCTTTTTCTGTGCAGCATAAGGCAATTCCCTGTCAGCTTCAGGAGGCTGTTTATGACAGCAGATTTCGAAGAAATCTTAATGGTCCTTTTGATAATGCGGAAGAGGCAGTCGCCTCCATGCTTGAGGATTAACCTATGTACAAAATCGTCTATACGAATCGTATGAAAAAAGATGCCAAACGAATGCAAAAGCGAGGCAAGGATATGAACAAACTTGTCAATGTACTCTCATTGCTGGCCCACGGCAATCCTTTACCTGTTCAGTATAAAGATCATGCTCTTACCGGAAATCTGCATGATTTCAGAGAATGTCATATAGAGCCTGACTGGTTACTTATATACCAGATTTATGAAGATACTCTTATTCTTTCAGCTACTGCAACCGGCATATCCGGACGGGAGGCGCGAGTATGTCGGGAAATGATGTAATAAGGCTTCCACAAAATAGAAACTCTAATTAGGAAGGTGTAAATATGGAGTATGCCATAAAATCCAGGACAGTGGACTGGGAGAAAAAAGAGTCTGCAAGAGCAGGGATGCGCAGGATGGTCAAACGCCTTTTGAAAAGTCACCTTATAATGAAAAATAATTATGAAATCCCACTGAAGGCATGGAGCCGGGGTGGGATTTTTTTCGCAAATTATGAATATTCCTGTTTTGCTGTGAAACCATATTAACAGGTACGATGCGTGAAAATATTAACAATCCTTTTGGTGTTCCGGCGGGGTGCCGTCCTCCAGGTTTTCCAGGCCGTATTCACAAAGGATCACAACCAGCTGATTAACAGATATGTTTTTATCCTGCGCGATTCTGCCAAGTTTTTCGATCAAAGACACAGGAAGCCTGAATGTACGGTTCTGGTATTCCTTTTTCTCAATTTTTAACATGTCTTTCCCCTCCATGTGCATTATAACGTGGAAAAACATGATATAATATACATAGTTTTACACGCAATTATACACATAGCAGGAGGGAAACATGGAGTGGAATATCACCAGTATGATCGGAGCAGTAACACTGACCATGAAGCAGTTGGGGTTCGGTACGGACGATATTGATTTGACGGTATTTGGGACGATTCGGATTCAGCAGCGATTTACGCCGGAGGCAGTGCAGAAAGCAGGTATTTCATGGATAGCCCGGATACTTCCGGAAACGTTGTTCCGGGGGATGGCAGATGACGAAATGGGAGATGCACTGCAGAAACTGGCAGATGCTTTTGAAAAACGAATATCAGACTCAAACGATATCAGGCATGAAAAATAGTTGTTGTATAAGCAACGCAGATGGGAAATTTCCGGAGGCAGATCACCGGACAGAACGCTGTTTTTCCTTGTAAACCCTTAAAACGCATGGTAAGATAAAAGAAAAATCAAGAAAGGGTATTGGGGGGCAAAACATGAGGAAATTCGCAGTATTCAGCGGTTTTTTGGGTTCCGGAAAGACGACGACAATGATGGCGCTGGCGAAAAAGGGGACGAAGACGGCCATGATCACCAACGACCTGGGGAATAAAGGGCTGGCGGATCACAAGCTGGCCACGCTTCGGGAGTGCAACGCGGCGGAGATCACCGGGGACTGTATCTGCTATCAGACGGAAAAACTGGTGGAAAATCTGAACCGGCTTTTTGAGGAAGAGGGGTGCGATCTGGTGGTCTCCGACATCCCGGGCTTCGGCGTGGGGGCGCTGG
>CAJUMT010000315.1 GCA_910587495.1 uncultured Lachnospiraceae bacterium
TTTCAAATTTGTTACCATACCGCCTGCGGCGGCACAAATGATGACGAAAGCCTCGATTCCATATTTCCATATAGACTAAATGGGTGTATTCTTATTTTCAGAGACGCCAGCATACTACAGAGCACGTTGTAACGCCTGGAGATCCAGAGCCCGAAAATTTATCAGTTGCCGCCATCCTTCTTGCACAAATGATAGGCGCTTTTAAAGCCCGTATACTTATGAATAAACCCGTCCTTAAAGGGTTCCCGCAGGGATAGCAGTCACTGCGGCGTCTCTTTTTCAGCCCTTCCATTTCTGAAAGGAGGCCCCTATGGCATCAAAAAAACGCAATACACAAAAGAAACACATCCGGTCTGAGGGAACCTATTCTTCCGAAGAACTCAAATGCCTTACACTTGATGACGGCACCCGCGTCATCACATCTGCTGACGGTGATATCAAACGCCCGGTCTGCGCGGGCATTGATGTCCACAAGGAAATCCTCATGGCCGCCGTCTGCCGGACGGATCCCGAAACCCTGAAAGCAGTCTTTTACGTCAGACAGTTCCAGTCGACAAACAAGGATATCCGCAATATGGCGCAATGGTTCAAAGCCCATGGTGTACGAGATGTCTGCATGGAATCTACCGGCAAATATTGGATTCCTGTTTTCAATATCCTGGAGCAGTGCGGTCTCAAGCCCGTCCTGACACATCCGAAATACGTCAAACAGGCCAAAGGGCGGAAAACGGATTTCCGGGATGCCATCCATATCGCCAGCCTGTTCCGGATGGATCTTGTCGTGGCATCCTTCATCCCACCAGCGGACATCCGGGATTTGAGGGAACTGTGCCGCTACCGTCTGAAGCTTACTTACATGCGGACTTCCGAGAAAAACCGTTTCCAAAATTCCATGACTGTATCCAAGGTGAGGCTGGACTGCGTGTTCTCCGATCCCTTTGGAAAATCTGCATCTGCCATCATGGAATATCTGATCGAGACAGATCCGGACCAGGTCAGCGATGAGGAGATACTGAACCTGGTGGACCGCCGGGTTCAGGCATCCAACGAAGATATCCTTGAAAGCATCCACGGCTATGAATTCATAGGAGTCCAGCGCGACAAACTGAACATCATCCAGCTACATCTCGGGCAGCTGAATGAATGCATCCGGTTGATTGATGAAAAACTGGAATATTACCGTCAAAAATACTTCCGTATCATCCGCCATCTGGTAACGATGGTAGGTATCACGGACATATCCGCCCTGTATATCCTGGGTGAGATTGGGACAGACATGTCCGTTTGGAAGGATGATGCCGCTCTTTCCTGCTGGGCGGGTCTCTCTCCGGCAAATAATGCAAGCGCAGGGAAGAAGAAGTCCACAAGGACGGGGGACGGCGGGCATTATCTGAAGCCCCTGCTCGTCCAATGTGCGCTTGCGGCTGCAAAAAGCACGCGGAAAGATCCCTATTTCCATTGTAAATACGAAACGCTGAAAAAGCGCCGGGGCCACAAAAAAGCGATCATCGCTATCGCAAGAAAAATGCTTGTGGCCATTTACCATATGATCCGGGATGATGCAGATTTCCTCCCGGTGGATTATGAAGATACCATACAAAACACCAAGAAAACTAAAGGGCTGAATTTAAACAATGTCATCGCTTTCTTAAAAGAACAGGGCGCTGATGAAAGCACGATCCACCTGATTGAGACACAGTGCTGTGGCAAGGAGACAGAAACGACAGATACCTGCAGCAAGTCACCTGTTGTCCAGGATGCAAAAGAAAAGCAATCCACTTCAGGAAGTGCAGATATATCCCAGCCAATACAGGAATCTGTAAATGGAAGTCCGGTACTTATCTCCGGCTCCCAACAGGGTCATGCCCTAAATTGTCATCCAAAAGATCCTGCGGTGGCAACTGCTACAGCCTAAACTGGATTGCTGTAGCTTATTGTATCATATCGTATCCCATTTAAAAAGCCCCTTTTCATGGGGAGGGGGATTTTATGCCCTTTTGCACTCTACAAGTCCTACAAAGCTTTCATACTTATTGGTTAAATGTATGCCATATCCCTTGATGGATTTGAAACTTCAATAGCCATTATATTTGAAAGATATTGAGAGAGAAGAGTGTGATATTAGTTCCTCAGTAACAGAATCTTATTTTTATAGATTACAAAAATGTAAACCGGGGAAAGAAAATCAATCCGATAAAGAATATGAACGGATTTGTACAGATATA
>CAJUMT010000316.1 GCA_910587495.1 uncultured Lachnospiraceae bacterium
AATGACTGTCCTCAATAATTTCACTTCCGTTTACGGAGCCGACGCGGTGGCGGCTATGGGGATTTCCCAGAAGATTAATATGGTTCCCATGTATATTGCATTGGGACTTTCCCAAGGCATCATGCCTTTAGTCAGCTACAACTATGCCAGCGGAAATACAAAACGCATGAAAGAAACGGTGGGGTTTTCTTCCAGGATTTCCATTACGTTCCTGACGCTTATAACGGTTGGTTATTATTTCGGCGCTTCTTTCCTCATCAGCTTATTTATGAAAAATGAAACAATTATTGCTTATGGAAGCCGTTTCCTGCAAGGCTTATGTCTGGCGCTGCCGTTTTTGTGTATGGATTTTCTGGCAGTGGGTGTATTTCAGGCCTGCGGCATGGGACGTAAATCGCTGGTTTTTGCGATTCTCCGTAAGATCGTGCTAGAGATTCCGGCGCTGTATATTCTGAACTGCCTGTTTCCGTTGTACGGTCTTGCGTTTTCTCAGTTTACGGCGGAGGTTGTTCTCGCCGCCGCGGCTGTCGTTGTCCTGCTTCGGATCTTCCGGCAGTTAGAAAAGGAAAAATCCGGTGTGTAAACTTTTACAACCTGCGGCGGTATTTTTCAATCAATGCCAGGAAGGATGGGTTCTGGCGGAGAAATTCGTATTCCGGTGACTTTTCCAAAGCAGCAAGCAAAGGCGGAAGGATGTATGCAGGAAAGTTGGATGCAGAAGAGTCTTTTGCAAATGATGCAAAGATCTGATCATATAGAGGGCAATCATTTAATTCCCACAGGTGGAATGCGGAAGAGAGTAAAGCTTCTATCAATCGTATGCTTTTTTCTTCCTCTTTTTTGGCAAGCGCTATATCCAGAGGGAGGATGAATTTAAAATAATCGCTGTAACCTAAAGTAGTGATTGCCTGTCCGGTAATCTCGGCGATCCTGGAAGCTTTTTCCGGATTGCCGTCGGCAAGCGTCACTTTCACCAGCCGCATCAGGATTCCGTTCAAATCCATGACAGTAGAAAACAGTTTCTTTTGTAGTATTTTTTCCGCTTCCGGAAGCTGTTCTTTTTTATACAGATACAAATCCGCCTGAACGACTTTTTTGTCCGTCATATTATATTCAGGTAAAAGGTCGATCATTTCCTGTGCTTTGTCATATTCCTCCTGCATCATATATCGGGAAGAGAGCATAAAGGCCGATGATATTTTCAGTTTCTCATCCTTTCCTTCCAAGACTTTCCGGTGCCAGGAGAGGATCTTACCTTCATAGGGGCGTCTTTCTTCGGCGGACAGGGTGGACAGAGTCAAAGTGCCTTCCAGTGTCAGAGCAAACGTATGAAGCAAGGATGCACAGTAAGGGTATTCCCTGATCTTTTGTTCCATAAAATCAACTGTTTCTTTCAGTCCTTTTTCTTTCCCTTCTTTTTTTAGAATTTCAGAGATCGTACTGCAGAACTTATGAACCTCCTGCTCGGAGGGTTCTTCTTGAAAACACAAAAGCACGTTTGGTTCTGTCTTTAAGACTCTGGCAAGAGCGGGCAGAAGCATAATATCCGGATAACTGGCACCGGATTCCCATTTACTGACGGCGGGCGTGGATACTCCCAGATATTCTGCCACCTGTTCCTGGGTAAGACCCAGTTCTTTTCTCTTTTCGCGTATTTTCTGATTCATCGGCATATCGGCTAGGTTCCTTTCTTTTTTATATTTTTATTATACCATCCAAAATGATGAGGAACAATTGAAGAGATTTTAATAAAATTGTAAGGAAAGTTAACTTGCCGTTAATACGAAAATTCTTTTCTTACAATTTCGTAAGATGCAGGTGCTTTACTTGTGTTTTGTCCTGGTTCAGTATATACTAAAATTCAAAAAATAAAAAACAGCATATGCCTGAACAATGCCCGTAAGGAAGTCTGGACGCACAGCGGTCAGACTTCCTTACAGATAAAGGGGCATTGTGAAGGGCATATGCGGAACTAAAATGGGAGGCGCTGTGCATGGAAAAACTGTTTTTATTAGAAGATGACATCAGTCTGGTGGACGGCCTTGTATATACGTTGGAGAAAGAAGGATACTTGGTCCAGGTAGTCCGTACGATAAAAGAAGCAAGGGAACAGCTTAAGGCCGGCGAACCATATGCGCTTCTTATCCTGGATGTGTCATTGCCGGACGGGTCCGGTTTTGACGTCTGTAAAGAAGTC
>CAJUMT010000317.1 GCA_910587495.1 uncultured Lachnospiraceae bacterium
GACCACCGAGATCTACACTCTTTCCCTACACGACGCTCTTCCGATCTATTTTTTTATTTCAATCCATATAGACGTTTCAATATAGCATCATCATTGACATCATATGGGGATTTTTCCGCAGAAACTTTTGGAAAATAATCACCCGTTGCCTCTTCCATGGCTTTACGCTTCATCTCTGTGTCAGCATGTGCGTAAATTAAGGTTGTGGAAAGATTTACATGCCCAAGCCATTGAGAAAGTGTTGTCAGATCCATCCCATGCTGATACAGATGCATTGCACGGCTATGCCTCCAAATATGTGGGTGGATTTTTTCAGGAACTTCCGGGCATACCATATGCGCCTTTTTTGCATATCCATTCATAAAAGCCCTGATCGTATCATCAGATATTGGACTATATATGTTCTTGCGTATCGTATAAAATAATGCTTTTGGAGATCGTTGAGTCTCGCCTGGATGAAATGCCTGCATATAGTTGTGGTAATGCAATACTGTCTTTTTCATAAGTGGAAGGGAACGGTATTTATCTCCTTTTCCATGCAGCTTTACCTGTGGAGCGTTTCCGAGACGGATATCGCAAATCCTCAGATCTATGACCTCCTGAATCCGGGCAGCTGTATCATACATTAAAAGCATAAGGAACTGGTCACGTACACCTTTTCTTCTTTTTACATCCGGTTGCTCCAGAAGAACTTTAACAGCATTCTCGCTCAGATAGTCAACCGTTTCTACTTTCACACCTTTTTTAAAAGGGATTGAAAATAAATCCGCCTGATAAACTACAAGGGAAGTGTCCCTCATTACCGCATAGCTGTAAAAAGACCGCAGGCAGTTTAATTTATGGTTTCGTGTTTTTATGCTGCATTTCTGGGTGTTTTCTAAAAAATCAAGGTATCCAGAAATCGTTTCGCTGTCCAGTGTGTCGAACGTGATATCTATCAGCCGAATCTGTTTTTGCTCTTTTGCGAAATCAAGCAGCTGGTTTAATGCTGTGCGGTATGCTTTGACCGTGTGACGGCTGCAGTTCCGCTTCTGCGGCAGATAGTCTGTCAGGAAGTCATGAATCAGTGTGTATAACAGGTTCCCAGTCATTCTTGCCATGGTTCCACCTCCGGAATGATCTCAGAAAAAGCTTCCCAGTCAATCCCTCTGTTTTTAGACAGGTTCTCAGGGAGGAGATGTACATAGTAAGCCGTTTCCTTCAAAGTGTAATGCCCCATGTAGGCTCTCAACCGTGGAAGCATGGCATCCAGGTCTTTCTGCTCGTCCAGCCATCGGTTTACATTAGCGGAAGCAAACTGATGACGGAGGCTATAAACCCTTACAGATGGAAGCTGACTTGTGGGGATGCCTGGATTTGCAAGTTTCCAGCATTTCTGAAACTGTCGGTTTAGCCATTGATTGTCCAGAGGACCTTCGGCAGAGCCTGGGAAGAAATACGGATTATCTTCATAGAAAAACTGGCGCATCTTATCATAGCGCCTGCAGAGCATAAGCATATCATCAGACATGACGACAAATCTCTCTTTTTTCTTTTTTGTATTGGTAATGAGGATTTCGCCTGTTTGAAAATTGATATTTCTTCTTTTTAATTCCCTTCCCTCCTGCGGACGCAGTCCACAGGTGTAGATCAGACGGAACAGCACGGGAAGTATCTGCCTGGTATACGGAATCTTATTATCTTCCGGAAATGCATCAATTGCAGAAAACAGAGAAGATAATTCATCGTCTGAAAAAATATAAGTTTCTTTCGGTTTGGGATTCCCAAAATAACGGTCCGGCAATACATATGCCTCTTGTCCACTGAGGTTCATATATTGCGCCAGCAGGCGGATGGCGGTTGCCCGGCCCTTTATTCCTTTTGTATCGCTGCCATCCTTAAGAACCCATGGCATAATCAGGTGTTCCGTAAGCTCTCCGCAGTCTGGATGCTGCATGGAACAATACTTGTCGAAACTAAGCAGGGTCGTTGCATGTGGCTCCCGCGCGTAACCAAGCGCATCTCTTGCATCCAGCATTCCCTTGATGTATCCGGCAAAACAACTAACGTAATCATGATTCATGGCCGTATCCCTCCAATGTAACTTCAATACCAGAAAAGTCCAGGGCACATTCTTTCAAATGGTAGCTGTCTAAGGAAATATACTGTTTTGAAGAATCCATACTCCGATGTCCAAGGA
>CAJUMT010000318.1 GCA_910587495.1 uncultured Lachnospiraceae bacterium
ATAAAAAAAGGATCCAGAACAATATTTAAAAGACAACCGCTCATGGTCCCTATGCTGGCGTGCAGAGACGATCCTTCCGCCCGTACCAGATAAGCAAACACCACATTCAGTATGGCAGGCACCGCGCCGCAGGTAACTGTCCATTTTAAATATGCGCCGGTAGCGGCTGCCGTATGGGTGTCGGATCCCAGAAGCACCAGAAGCGGCTGCTGAAATACCGTATATAGAAGAGAAAACAACGCGCCGCTTAAAAGCGCACAGTAAAAGCCGAAAGCAGAACTTTTGTATACAGTATCATACTCCTTGCTTCCCAGGGCACGGCTCATCATGCTGGAGCTTCCCACCCCGAACAAGTTATTGACCGCGTTGAACGCCAGAAGAACAGGCGCAGCCAGGGCTACTGCCGCATTTTGTACCGGATCGTTGACCATGCCTACAAAGTAAGTGTCCGCCAGATTATAGACAACCATAACCAGCGAGCTGATAATCATCGGCACCGACATAGTCATAACGGCTTTCGGCACAGGCGCTTCTTCAAATAATTGTACTTTTTGTCTGTCTTGCATAAAAATAATATTCCTTTCGGCGGCTGTTTTACCGGATCATCTGTAATATCAATGTTTCAGGAATCCCAATAGATACAGCTTCGGTTCTGCCTGCGTATTCTTTTCCTTCGCCCTGTACCAGCCCATATTTCAGGCAGGTAAATGTTACGGTACAGTCTGCGCGGACTGCTTCTCCCAGCACGGCGCCTGTATCCGCATCCACCCCGGAAGGAATATCGCAGGCGGCCACAGGGCATTTTCCCTGGTTCATCTGCCGGACCGCCGTAAGAAAATCTCCGGTGACCGGACGCTTAAGGCCTACGCCAAACAGGGCGTCAATCATACCGATGCACCCAGAGAGCGCATTCTGATCAGGCGCGGCTCCCGGCATAAAGTCTTCAAGTTTTCCGCCTGCGTCAAGCAGTTTCTTCTCCATTGCACGGGCGTCAGGCGTCATCTTTTCTCTATTTCCCACAAGAAATGCCCGAACCTCATATCCTCGTTCCATCAGGATTCTTGCTGCCGCGATCCCGTCCCCGCCATTATTTCCGGGGCCGCAGTAGATAATTATATGGCCTGATTTCCTGCCGGATGCCTGTATCATCTTCGCCGCTCTGTCTGCGACCGCCTGTGCCGCCCGCTCCATCAATGTAAGAGACGGTATTTTTCGTTCCTCTATAGCCACCCGGTCCAGTTCTTTCATCTGGGCAGCCGTTGCAAGTAATGCTGTCATATACTTACTCCTCCCTTATATTAGAAACAAACTGCCAGTCGGAACCGTTTTTCTTTAGCGTAAGACGACTGCAATACTCTTCCGGCGTATAATCCATATCTCCCGGCACACATTCCAGCTCATAAAGTCCGTCTCCTGTCAGCCTGCCGCTTACACAGGTAAAATTCATATAATTTGTATCCCCATGCTCGCTGACATAGATATCATATTCCGGCAGGTATATCCAGGAAAGCGGATGGGTCGCCTCTTCATAGGAAATTCCAAGCTTTTTTTCCAGAAAGCCTTCTATATCCTCCGTGGTCAGCCTCGTGGTATCTGTATAGATCTCTTCCTGCCCGATTGCCTTAAGATACGCCTGTTCTTCTTCAGGACTCATAGATTCCACTGGCAACCCCGCACCTGTATAAAACACCTGGTCTAAATCCACGTCCTGCGGGCGGTTATATTCCGACAAAAGGAATCCATAATTGCCGTAATTATCCCCGGAATCTATCCAGACAGATAAATCCTGAAGCTCCTGATCGGTAAGCTCTCTGGATCCTTCCGGTAAAGACGGCGTTTCTTCCTCATCCTGTGCTGCTTCATTCTCCTGAGCATTTGCATCCGCACCTGTTTCACTGCCGATTTCTCTTACTTCTATTTCATCTGTAGCTTCTGGTTTTTCACCGCATCCTGTCATAAACAATAAAACACATATGAAAAGCAATCCTGTTTTTTTCCGGCCTGTCATTTTTCTTGCCGCCTCCTAACGTGATCTATGGCTTCCATCGCCGCAGGATTATTGTAGCACATTCCATTTTGGTTTTCAAAAGAATTTATTTTTGAGATAGTGTAACTTTACTTTCGGGTTTGACTGGTCGGAATCCACCACAGATGTTT
>CAJUMT010000319.1 GCA_910587495.1 uncultured Lachnospiraceae bacterium
TGTTTATCAGCTTCCGGAAAATGAGATTTATGAGTATACCGATGTGATTATGGAGATCCTTCCTGCACGGCTGCAGGAGGAGATCCATGACGGAAAATATTTAAGAAATGAGGAAGAACTTTATAATTTTCTTGAAAATTATACAAGTTAGGATTGTCTTTAAAGCCAGGATGTTGTAAATTAGATTATATCGCGCGGCAGGCGCGTGAGTATGACAGATTGGAAAAAGACATGACAGTAAGAGAGAGACTAAAGGAAAAAAAAAGGATCGTGGTGAAGGTTGGATCTTCTTCACTGACCCATGAAAGCACAGGCCGTACAGACCTGATTAAGATGGAGAAGCTTGTGCGGGAACTGACAGACCTTCATAATCAGGGCAAAGAAGTGATTCTGGTAAGCTCCGGAGCCATTGCGGTGGGACGAAAAGCTATGGGCATGAAAGAGCGCCCTGAAGAACTGGCTGTCAAGCAGGCTTGTGCTTCTGTGGGACAGGCTCGTCTGATGATGATTTATCAGAAGCTTTTTATGGAATACAACCAGGTGGCATCTCAGATCCTTATGACAAAAAATACGTTGGTGAACGGCCTTAGCCGCAGAAATGCAAGAAATACTTTTGAGACCCTTTTGTCCATGGGAGTAATACCGATAGTAAATGAAAATGATACGATTTCTACCTATGAGATTCAGTTTGGCGATAACGATACGCTTTCCGCGATCGTGACCGCGCTGGTGGAAGCGGATCTTTTGATTCTGCTTTCGGATATCGACGGGCTTTTTACAGATGATCCTAATGTGAATCCCCATGCACAGCTGATCAGCCAGGTGGATGGTATCAGCGAATCCTTATACCAGATGGCAAAAGGCCCTTCCAGTGATTTGGGAACCGGAGGTATGCGGACAAAGATTGACGCAGCAAGACTTGCCACTTCCGCAGGCGCCGATATGGTGATAGCTAACGGCGCGGATATGGGTCTGATCCACCGGATTGCGGCAGGGGAAGAGATAGGGACCTTGTTCAAGGCAGAGCGAAGGGAAGATTTCTATCTGATTGATTATCTGGACAGGGAGGGATAAACACTATGGTAGATGACGCGAAGATCGCAAGGATTAACGAGTTGGCGAGAAAGTCAAAGGCAGAAGGGCTTACAGAAGCGGAGAAAAAGGAACAGCAGCTTCTAAGACAGGAGTTTTTGGCGGCAGTCAGGGTGAATCTAAAGAGTCAGCTTGATAATATTGATATGCAGGAAGCAGATGGTACAATAGTGAATTTAGGAGAAAAGTATGGAAAAAAACAGAAAAAAGGAAATTAGAGAAGAAGTAAAAAGACGCAGGGCAGCAGCTGAACTTACCAGGCTTCATGAGGACAGTGTGCGCATTGTAGAACGCTTTACAGGGCTTGACGCTTATCAGGAGGCGAAAATTCTTCTGGCCTATGTGGATGCCAAACGGGAAGTGGAAACAAGGCTTTTGATGCAGCAGGCATGGAAGGACCGTAAAAAAGTAGCCGCGCCCAGGGTGGATGGCGACGGTATTATGCATTACTATTATGTGGATACGCTGGACGATCTGGAGCCTGGAAGTTTCGGCATTATGGAACCTAAAGAGAGCTGTCCGCTTTGTGAGACTGAGGAAGGCCTTCTTCTGATGCCGGGTGTGGCGTTTGATGAACATTGCCATCGGGTAGGATACGGCGGCGGCTATTATGACCGTTATCTGGAAAAACATCCGGGGCTGGTACATATTGCGCTGGCATTTGAGTTTCAAGTGTTTCCGGAGGTGCCTTTTGAAGAACACGACATACTTCCGGAATGCATCATAACAGAAGACCGGATACTGCTGCCGGCTGAAAAAGTGATGAAGACTTTGGAAAAGATCGGCCAGGATGCCCGGGCGGCGGAGCCGGCGCTTCGGATCATGAACACCGGGTGTAAGGACGAGGCGCTTCTTCATGTGGCGGAGATGCTTTTGCATATGAGCGGATATATTCTGTCCGAGAATGCAAAAGACGTGGCGCTGGCTAAGGAAAACGGTATGAATCCCGGCCTCGTGGATCGTCTGATGCTTAACGAAAGCCGGATAGAAGGGATGGCGGAAGGAATCCGTCAGGTAGCGGCCCTTCCTGATCCGATAGGGGAAGTTCTTTCCATGAAA
>CAJUMT010000320.1 GCA_910587495.1 uncultured Lachnospiraceae bacterium
TTTTACCAGAAAAAATGGATTGTTCATAATTTATTTACTCATGCGTTTGTCGTGTTTTCCCAGACAAGATTCACAAAAAGGATATTGCCCATTTTAGCAATTCTGTTTATAATATGTCAGTATCAAACAGGATTTACAACAATTATTTTTCAGGAGAATTTAAATATGGCATTTGACGGCATCACAGTCGCCTGTATGGCGCATGAATTAAATAAACGGCTCTTAGGCGGCAGAATTTCCAAGATCGCCCAGCCGGAATCTGACGAATTGTTCCTGACGGTCAAGACGCAAAAAGAAAGCTTACGTCTTTTACTTTCGGCAAGCGCAAGCCTGCCGCTTGTCTATCTGACGGAAACAAACAAACCAAGCCCCTTAACCGCACCTAACTTCTGTATGCTCCTCCGCAAACATATAAACGGCGGACGGATTCTCTCCGTTACACAGCCTTCTATGGAACGCATTCTGCGTTTTGAGATCGAACATTTAGATGAGATGGGAGATCTTTGCAGAAAATATCTGGTGATTGAACTGATGGGCAAACACAGCAACATTATTTTCTGCACCGGTACAGAGAAAATTATCGACAGTATCAAGCATGTTTCCGCCCAGATCAGCTCTGTCCGCGAAGTGCTGCCCGGACGGGAATATTTTATTCCGGATACTCAGGAAAAGTCAAATCCTCTGGATATTGCAGAAGCTTCCTTTACCATGCTGATCAAAGGAAAAGAAAGCAAGCTCTCCAAAGCGCTCTATACCTCCCTGACCGGCTTAAGCCCTCTGGCGGCAGAAGAAATCTGCCAGCAGGCTTCCCTGGACTCTGACCGGGCAGCCAACTCTTATGAAACAGATGAACTGATCCATCTATACCGAACTTTGGATCATTTTTTAGAACCGATCCGCACAGGAATATATAAACCTACCATCTATTACGATGGAAACGCACCTATAGAATTTTCCTGCCTGCCGCTTACGCTTTATAAAGACAATCGAAAAGAACACTTTGACACCGTCTCCCAGATGCTGGAGCGGTATTATGCAGAAAAAAATACGCTGACACGCATCCGCCAGAAATCCACAGACCTTCGCCGGATCGTCCAGACCGCCCTGGAACGCAACGTCAAAAAATACGATTTGCAGGCAAAGCAGCTAAAAGACACTGAAAAACGCGACAAATACCGCATTTACGGCGAACTGATCAACACTTACGGCTATAGCGTTGTACCAGGCAGCAAAAGCTTTGAAGCCGTAAATTATTACACAGGGGAAAACATGACGATCCCTTTAGACCCTCAGATCCCCATTCAGGAGAACGCAAAGAAATACTTTGACAAATATGGAAAGCTGAAACGCACCTGTGAAGCAGTCACAACGCTCCTTGCAGAAACTGGCGCTGAAATTGAACATCTGAAATCCATACAGACCGCCCTGGACATCGCCCTGAAAGAGGAGGACCTGGTACAGATCAAAGAAGAACTGATCGCATCCGGCTATATACGCAAACGTCCATCCGGCAGCAAAAAGCCAAAAATCACTTCCAGGCCTTTTCATTATATCTCCAGCGACGGTTATCACATGTATGTGGGAAAAAATAATCTGCAAAACGACGAACTGACTTTCCAGCTCGCCAAAGGAAATGACTGGTGGTTCCATGCCAAAGGAGCGCCCGGCTCCCACGTCATCGTCCAAACCGGCGGTGACGAGCTTCCCGACCGCACTTTTGAAGAAGCGGCTCGCCTGGCAGCCTACTATTCCAGCAACCGGCAGGCAGAAAAAATTGAAATCGATTATGTAGAGAAAAAGCATGTGAAAAAGCCCAATAAGGCCAGGCCCGGATTCGTCGTCTACTATACCAATTATTCCATGATGATCGACTCTGATATCTCCGGAATCCGACAATTGGAAAATCAGTAATTGCATAAAAGCAAATTGTGTGATAGAATACACCTGTACGGAGACGTATCGAAGTGGTCATAACGAGCTTGACTCGAAATCAAGTTGTCGGGCAACCGGCACGTGGGTTCGAA
>CAJUMT010000321.1 GCA_910587495.1 uncultured Lachnospiraceae bacterium
CTAATCTAGCCTGCAGTTCTATTAAATATTCGTTCATATGTTTTTATGACCTCCCTAAAAAATATATTATATTGTCCTGCTCCTTAAATTCATCTAAAAGGTTTGTCTCTTGCCATAATTCTCCCTCTTTCTTCATTGCAGTGATCTATTTGTTTTTTCTTTCCAATAGCATCCTTATGGCCGGATGAAGAAATGCCGGATTTATCGGTAGAACCAGGATTTTGGAAAGGGGTAGGGGGATTTTTTCTGATGAGTATGGTAATGATTACAGCAGTCGCCGGTTTCTTTTGTCATATCGGCGTATGAAAATAACTGCCCAGGTTGCTAAACTAGGCGGCAAATAATTTGAAATCAGTATCCACAATATCCTGGGCCTGGTCTGCGGTGATCTTGCCATATTCGTTGTAGGTTTCAGGGGCTTCTTCATAACCGTCAAAAGCTTTCTGCATCTGTTCAGCCGTGGTGGAAGAGGCGTTTTCTATAGCAGTATCATATTTTGCCTTTAAATCTTCATCTACCCCGAAGCCGAGGTGCAGGCGTATCTCCGCTTCTGTGTGCCCCAGCATTTCCGCAATCTTCTTGACCCATATATCAACATTTCCCTGGTTGCTGTCTGCCAGGTCGTCCGGGTTTAGCTCCATCAGCCTGTTATATGCGTCAATGATTTCTTTCCTGCCGCTTTCGTCCAGCATGGACAGAGGGGCAATGATATAGTCTTTTAACCATTTATCAGGTTTACTTTTATCTATTTCCTGGGAAACACTCTGGTCAAGTCCTGATACCAGATCCACTGCAAAGTTCTGCAGGTCTTCCCCAAGAGCGCCTTTGGCAAGCCCTTTAAAACCGCCGGAGGCTTTCATAGTGGCGACTATGGAAGGGACGTAATCTTTCCAAGCAAGTTCCGCTTTCTCTTTTGCCATCTTTTGTTCCTGGAAAGATTCTTCAAGCGCATTGTCAAGATCCAGCATTATTCCTGCCGCCTGTACTTTTATTTCATTTTGTAACTGGCTTTTTTCTTCTTCTGACAGGCAGAAGGTGTCCAGGTAAATATTAAATGCCCCGTTTTCATCTGTGTCTGTTATGAGTGAAAGGTCAAAAAGGTTCCCTAATTCAGCGCGCCTGGTATCATCTTCTACATTCTTGATAAAATTCTGGATGGAGCTTGTAATGGCATTATAATAGGAGATCCCTGCTTCATCCGAAATATTCCCTGAGAATTCAATATCGCCTGAAAGGTCAACCGTATTTTCCGAAAGTTCTTTCAGCGGCTGCTTTGACTTAGCCATACTGGAAGCGTCTTTTTCATATTTGGCGGCTGCCTTTACCGCTTCATCGGAAGCTTCTTTTACATTTGTAAACAGTAAGGAAATATCCTGTGATACTTTGTAATTGTTTAGGTCTTCTTCCGCCTCCAGCAATTCCTTTAGGCGTGCAGACGCGTCCTGCCCATTTTTACCCAGGGAGAGGAGCGCATTCCCGTTTTCGTCCAAACCTGACTGCAAGGCCGGGAAGATATCCGCAAGTTCGTTTACTATGCTTAAGTAGGACTGGTAATCTTCTTCTGGCAGGGACAAGTTTTGGTTCGTATCGGTATCTACGCCTTTTGAAAGCCTGCGGTACGCCCCGGATAATTCATTTACTGTCTTTTTGTGGGATGCAAGGGTTTCCATGGCCTGCTTGTGGGTGTTTGCTGCTTCCATGGCTTTTTGGCGGGTTTCTTCCAGGGATTGTTTATATTTAGTTTTCACAACCCCGACTGCCGCGGCAATGCCCATGATCCATGTCATGGGATTTGTTGCCATCATAGCTGCCTGTGCTTTGACCTGCAGCCAGACAGAGGCAGTCGTCGCTTTCATGGATGCGA
>CAJUMT010000322.1 GCA_910587495.1 uncultured Lachnospiraceae bacterium
TCATAACGGCTCATATAGAAGTCGCTGACCGTCACGCTGTGCTGCGTCTCATCCTCGCCGCGCCACGCCTCAGTCTCCGGGCTTCCCATCTGAAAGCTTCCGCCCTCTATGAGGACAAAATCCTCGGGAACTTCCGCCGACCGGATCTCCTGCGTGGTATTTTCCGATGTACGTTCCGCAGGGTCTCCGCCCGTCTCCGACGCTTCGTTGTTTTCTCTGTCATATTCCGTCTGGCTGCCGTCCGGCGTCTGTCTCTGGCCGCACCCTGCCAGCGAAAGCGCCAGTGTGCAGATCAGTATCGCCGATAAAATTTTCTTCATAGTTTCACTCCTTCTGTGCCTGCCGGTTTCTTTTTGCTTTTCTGCATTTCATACCGCAGATAATCCATATGCGCGATCTGTTTTTCCTTAATATGAATCTCGTCCAGGATCCTGACCCTTCTCCGGTTCAGCATCGCGATCCGTTCCTGTTCTGTACGCTCCCCTTCCAGAACAAGGCGCATATAGGTTTCCACCTCACTGCTGCCAAAACCTATGTCACGCAGCGTCATGATCATGCCAAGCCGCTCTATGTCCTGATCATCGTACTGCCACGAACCCATAACCTTTTTTACTGCGCCGCACAGTCCCCAGCTTTCATACTCTTTTAGTATTTTAAGGGGAATCTGATACCTTTCGCCTGCTTCCTTCATTGTCATTTTTTTACCGTCCTCCCTTTTTTAATGCCATCACCGCTTCTCTGACTGCTTCTTCCAGTCAAACGCTGCCGCGCTTTACGGGCCAGCCTGTTGATGCTGCGTAAAAAATATAGACGCTCCCTTTTCGGAACATCTATATTGTAAATCCCTTTTGATGCTATGTCTAATACCTGTGCTGAATTATATGAAATGCCTGAAATGCATTTCTTGTGGCAATGTGTAATTTGCGCGTAATTTGGGCTTTAACCCTGAAAGGCGGAAACATTACAATGACAGCAGAAATACACGCTGATACTGCAATCCCCATCGTGGAGAAGGTGGAGAACGGCCTTGTCTACACCATGGAGGGCAACTCCGGCAATAGCTGCCAGGAGAACCGCTCTGCATCAGCAAAGCGGCCCCTATTTGTTCCTGATAGCCCGTCTAATGCTCCCTCAATAACTGGGAAATATTCTCCCCCAACGCCATTTCCGCCGTCCGCCTGTCCGGGCTTACAAATTCGATGAGCTGTCTATATAAATATGGTTCCCCGTAAGGCGCATCTGAACTGTACAGGCATCTCTCCGGTAGTTCGATCAATGCCATTTTTGTGGCAATGGAAGCAAAAGCCGCCGAAAGGTCTAAGTATACATTCCCATGCCCTTTCGCAAATTTTATGACCTCCATCCAGTTTGAGCCGCCCAAATGTCCGAAGATAAAGGGAATGTCTGGATATTTTTCACATAAGGACATCAAAAGTTTTATCCCATTCATCGTAACCGGATAGAAAGTATGTACCCAAACTGGATAAATTCTTGTAGCCATCAATGCCTGAAACACAGTATCCAACTGCATGATCTGCTGCTCGTTTCCGGGCGTAAATTCCCCGATTCCATATAAAGAATTGGAAGTAATCTGCGTATCAATCCATTCTTCCGTTTCCTCCAGCCCCATCCCTAAAGGAACAGAACCGAATCCCAAAAAGCGTTCCGGGTATTCCTTTACTGCTTCCACAACTTCTAAAATGTTCTTTTTCAGCCGGCGGATGTTATCCTCCTTACTGTTGGCTCCTGCCAGAATCTTATTCAGGGCTGCCATTTCTTCTTCCAGTTCCTTTAATGTGCCGGCTTTCTCCGGGTGCGGCGCAGTGCAGAATAATACCGTCTTATCCACTC
>CAJUMT010000323.1 GCA_910587495.1 uncultured Lachnospiraceae bacterium
TCAGTCCTGCTTTATCCAAAAGCAGGTGAATATATTTGCTGCGGCTTAACAGGTAATCATCATTGTAGGTCTGTTTTTCACCCTCCGCGCGGATTCCTTTGTATTTTACAGTCCCCAAAAGGATCTCTTCATAAGGCAAATCGATAAAATGCGCCGGAATCTCTCTTTCTTTCGCCTCCCGAAGAGCCACCAGCTCAGGCGAACAGTCCAAAAAAGGATAATAACACTTATAATCTTCTTTTTCTTCGCTTAAAAGTCCTTTTTTATCTTTGTAAAAATAGTACAATGCGATCGGCGCTTTCGTTTCTTTATCAGAGAGCACCGATATCTGCTCTTCGGCATTCTGAGGGCCTTCTATGAGAATACAATCCGGATGGTAAGCATCCATTGCCTGTTTTAAATGATACGCACACGCCGGGCTGTGATGGCGGACCGGAAAATACAGCACAGGACTGTCAAGGTCATAGAGATTTACTTCAAATATTTCCTCGCCTCGTAATAATCGTTCCATAATCCGCCCTCTTTTCCTCCTTTATCCCGCACGACTGTCTGGAAATAACTGCGCAGCTTTTCCATATCTTCCCGATTTTCCTTCTGCACAGCGCCCACCAGGTTCTGCACCAGACAGCCCAAATCCATACTGGCGTCCCCATAATAGTAGGCAGTCATCATAGTCTGGTAATAGACCGATACCGCCTCCGCCGTACTCATAACCGCAGAAGGACGGTCGATGCGGTGCCCCATGGAAGAGACGCCCTCCCGAAGCTCATGATAAGTAGAAGCAAGAATTTCTGCCACATCTTCATCCACCGGCATATCAATCCGGCTCTCCTTCGCCAGCGATTCTACTTCATTGATAATGATCTGTTTCTCCAGGGACACATCCCGTACCGGCATAACCGTCTCAAAATTAAAACGGCGTTTTAACGCGCTGCTCATCTCATTCACGCCTTTATCTCTTGTGTTGGCCGTGCCGATCACATTAAAACCGGCTTTGGCAAAAAGAAGTCCTTCTTCCCCTAACTCCGGCACATTCAGCACTTTATCGCTGAGTACGCTGATCAGGCTGTCCTGAATCTCCGCCGGCGTACGGGTAATTTCCTCAAAACGGGTCAATATCCCCTGCTCCATCCCCACATAAAGCGGCGACGGCACAAGCGCCTCCCGCACAGGACCTTTGGCCAGCAAAAGCGCATAATTCCAACTGTATTTGATCATATCCTCGGTGGTGCCTGCCGTTCCCTGCACCGTATTGGTACTGTTGCCGCTGATAGCTGCAGAGAGAAGTTCCGAGAGCATGGTCTTGGCCGTCCCGGGTTCTCCCACCAGCATAAGTCCTCTGTTTCCTGCCAGCGTAATAATACATCGCTCCACTAAGGCGTCATTGCCTAAATATTTTTTGCGGATAATGATTTCTTCTCCATTCCATTCCAGCGGTTTATTACTCCCCAGAATAAATGTCCGCACTGCTTTGGGGGACAATTTCCAGTTCAATGGCCGTTTCCCCGTATCCTGCGCTGCCAGCGCTTCCAGTTCCTTCTGGTATCGAACCTCCACCGGGGGTTTAATTTGTGCTTTGTTCTCCATACTAATCTCCTGACTTAAAATCTATTTTTTATATATATTCAGCCAATACTCCATCCTAGATACCAGATGCGGGATATCCAGCGGCTTGGAGATATGTTCGTTCATGCCTGAATGCCTGCTTGCGGC